>JAYVDU010000160.1:0-5704 GCA_043749245.1 Bacteroidota bacterium
GGTATTGAACAAAATATTAAAACGATGTTGGGTTCCTTATCAATGGCTAATGCACAATTTAAAATTGAATTATCACAACAAAAAGAATTAACATCTAATGGCTTAGATACAATCTCATTTTTGTTTACAGCCAATAAGGGTGCGGAGTACAAGGAATTACATAAAACAGCCTCAGGTGGTGAGTTATCGCGTTTGATGTTATGTTTAAAAGCCCTATTAGCAGAGCGCACAGCCTTACCTACTATTATTTTTGATGAAATAGATACAGGGGTTAGTGGCGATGTTGCGGATAAAATAGGAAACATTTTATTTGCGATGGGTAAAACGATGCAAGTAATAACCATTACGCATTTACCCCAAATGGCAAGCAAAGGATCAACGCATTTATTTGTGTTTAAGTCTGACACGAAAGACAAAACGACTTCCAGCATTAAATTATTAACTAAAGAAGAACGCATTGGCGAAATAGCAAAAATGTTAAGTACTGGAAATCCCACAGAAACAGCCTTAAAAAATGCTAAAGAATTATTAAATGCTTAATCGCTTTGCATCTCAAATTCCAGCGTTTACAAAATTTATTTTAAAATTTTACGTCCTTACGTTTAGCTTTTTCTTTTTGTACCGTTTATTATTTTTTATTTTTAATAAACCAATAAACATCTCCGAAGTACCTTATTCCACGATACTTTCCGCATTTGAAATAGGGATATTATTTGACAATACGATGTTTAGTTATATTACATTTTTACCATTAGTATTACTCTCCATCAGTTATTTCATTCGAAACAAATTTCATATCATATATAAAATGGCTTACATAAGCTATGTTATTTTTATTCCTATTTATTTATTTATTTGTGCTGCTGATATTCCTTATTACGCGCAGTTTGGAAGCCATCTAAATAAAACGGCTTTAATGTGGAGCGAAAGCCCTGCCTTTATGCTTGAAATGATATTTAGTAATGTTTCTTACTGGGGATTTTTAATCATTTTTTTGATGAGTCTATTTTTGTTTTATGTTATTTCAAAAAAAATTTACAACTCTTTTACCCAACACATTAAAACAGAAACTCGTTTAAAACTCCCATACGCTGTCATACTTTTTTTAGTAATAGTTGGTCTCACTATTTTAGGGGCTAGAGGCCGAACATCCAGCAAACAGGTACTGCACGAAGGCTTATCTATTATTTCAACAGATCC
The DNA here is from genome assembly GCA_043749245.1 of Bacteroidota bacterium. Taxonomy (GTDB): domain Bacteria; phylum Bacteroidota; class Bacteroidia; order B-17B0; family Aurantibacillaceae; genus UBA4416. The sequence continues at coordinate 1,201 of JAYVDU010000160.1, forward strand.
TTTTATAAATCAAATTGCATTGAACCCGAATTATACTTTCTGGAAATCTTTATTGAAATCTAAAAACAGTAATACTTATCAAGTTCCCAAAAACATACATGAAGACATAGCTTTTACGCGTAATTATCTTGGTATATCTGGTAGTTTTGAAAAAAACATAGATCGACAAATAACACCTGATACTATAGCCATTAAACATAATATTATAATTGTGATTATGGAAAGCACCTCCGTTTATAAAATGGGTTATTATGGCGGAAAAAATCTAACACCTAATTTACATGCACTAAATAAAGAAGCCGTTTTTTGTGAAACTTTTTTCTCTTCGGGTATCCATACCTTTAATGGCTTATTCTCTACAACTACTGGTTTTCCTAGTATATATAACGAAAAAGGATTAAGGAGTTATATCAAAAAACCATTTAACGGGCTTGGCACAATGCTTCATAATGATGGGTATGATACTTATTTTTATACAACTCACGATCCTCATTTTGATAATATGGAAGGGTTTTATAAACTAAATGGCTATGAACATTTTATCAATGAACACGATTTTAATGCTGACGAAGTCCTTAGTAATTGCGGTATCCCAGACCATAAACTGTTTGATAAATTAATAGAAACACATTCTGCAACCACAAACCGCAAACCTTTTTTATCTGTATTAATGACTGGTTCTGACCATGGGCCATGGAAAATCCCTACCGACATTCCCTACAAACCTAATGGTGCAAATGAACAAGAAAACTGTACACTTTATGCTGACTGGTCGATAGGACAATTTATAGCTAAGGCAAAAAAACAATCTTGGTTTAATAATACCATCTTTATTTTTTTAGGAGATCATGGGCTAACCACTAATAATACCTATGAAATGCCCTTAAGCTTTAATCATATTCCTTGTATTATATACCAACCAAACTTATTGAAAGCAGATACCATTAAAACGCCTTGCTATCAGGCAGATATTCCTGCTACGGTGATGGGATTACTAAATTTACCATACACTAATCAAACTTTTGGAATTAATGTATTAAAAGAAAAGCATCCCTTTGTAGTGTTTAGTGCCGATGACAAAATTGGTTGCGTAGATGCTAATGGTTATTTTTATTATAAAACATTAAGTAATAACGAAAGTTATTTAAGAAGTTACAAAACGTTAGATCAAACTAACTATGTCAATCAATACAAAGCAAAGGCTGATAGTATGAATAAAAATATGATGATGATTTATGAATCAGCACATTATTTGATACGAGAAAATTATTTTTTATACGAATAAAAACGATTATTCGAAAAAACAATCCAGATACATCGGAATTTATTATTTTATTTTACCTGATAATTGTCGCATTGCAAGACAAAAGAAGGTTATAAAGATGCCTGAGTTTATGAGGAAACTCTATTTATTGTTGGGCATTTTTATAAAGAAACAACGCAATAAAAGAAAATACAATATTAGGGATCCAAACGGCCAATAAAGGCTGAATGGATAAGCCCGATGTAGCAAAGGTTGTAGAAATATGCATAAATAAAATATAAATACAGCTTAATACTAATCCCAAGGCAATATGAAGCCCCACCCCACCTCTGATTTTACGCATAGAAATAGATACCCCAATTATGGTTAATATAAAAGTAGCAAACGGGAAAGCAGTGCGTTTATACATCTCCACTTCAAAAAATTCGATTCGGCTTGAACCCTTTAGTTTTTCTTTTGCTATAAATTCTTTGAGTTCAAAATAAGGCATCACTTCAATTTTACTTAAAAAACGCATCATATCCTTAGGAGAAAAATCAATCTTCATATTTTTTGTTGGATAAAATTTATGCGTTTCTTTAAATATAAATTTCGGCTTTCCTTTTTTAGTACTATCTAATTTCGAATAAATTAAAGTACGTTCAAATACATCTGTTAAGTTCCATGACTTAGAAAGGCTGTCCCACTGCATACTTTCGGCCTTTAACATATACGTTTGCTTATTACGAGCTATTTTTTCGATGGTAACATGATTGGCAATATTTAACCCATTATTATAATCAGATAGATACAACGATGTTCCTGGAGCTATTTGCCTATGTATGTTTCTTTCATCAGTCACGTATCCAGAATTGATGTATTTATCTTCAAATCCAATGCGAATTTTATTTGATTTTGGAATGAGAAAATGATTTAAAATTAATGACATTACTGTAATAATTGTTGCGCCAATCATATAAGGTCGAAGTATGCGTTTAAAGCTTGTACCACTTGATAAAATGGCTACAAACTCAGTCTTATAAGCCATTTTAGAGGTAAATAAAATAACCGCAATAAATGTAAATAAGGGGCTAAATAAATTTCCGTAATAAGGAATAAAATTAAGATAGTGGTCTAAAATAATTTCTTTAATCGGGATTTTAAGAGCAATGAAATCTTGCAATTTTTCGGATAGATCAAATACAATAAATATTGTCAGCATCAACGTTATAGAAAAGAAAAATGTTCCTATAAATCGCCTTAGTATATATTTATCAAGTATTTTAAGCATTAGACCTATTGAATATAATTATAAGCGCTGTGCTAATTTAACAACCATTATTTTTTTCCAATCGTAAAAAGTCCCGTCAATAATGCGTTTACGAGCTTCGGTAACTAACCATAAATAAAATGCTAAGTTATGGATGCTCGCTATTTGTGCTGCTAAATATTCGCCACACACTAACAAATGTCTTAAATAGGCTTTACTATAAGCGGAATCCACGTAACTCGTTCCGTTACTATCTAACGGAGAAAAATCATTTTTCCATTTTTCGTTTTTGATGTTGATAATTCCTTCTTGCGTGAATAACAAGCCGTGTCGCGCATTTCGGGTTGGCATTACACAATCGAACATATCAATTCCTAACGCGATGCTTTCTAAAATATTAACTGGCGTGCCCACTCCCATTAAGTAACGAGGCTTGTCTACCGGTAAAATATCACAAACTACTTCCGTCATAGCATACATATCTTCAGCTGGTTCGCCAACCGATAAGCCGCCAATCGCATTTCCTTCCGCACCTTTAGATGCAATAAATTCAGCAGATTTAATTCGTAAATCTTTATAAACCGATCCTTGAACTATGGGGAACAATGCTTGCGAATAACCATACTTAGGTTCTGTTTCGTTAAAACGCTTGATACATCTATCTAACCAACGATGTGTTAATCCTAAAGAATTATTAGCGTAATTATAATCGCAAGGATATGGCGTGCATTCATCAAAAGCCATCATAATATCCGCACCAATAATCCGCTCTGTATCCATCACACTTTCGGGAGTAAACAAATGTTTGCTACCATCAATGTGCGATTTAAAGGTTGCTCCTTCTTCGGTTAGCTTACGTGAGTTTGATAATGAAAATACTTGATAGCCACCACTATCGGTTAAGATGGGCTTTTCCCAACCATTAAATTTATGCAATCCTCCAGCATTTTCAAGCACTTGCAAACCCGGGCGAAGGTATAAATGATAGGTGTTTCCTAATATGATTTGAGCTTTGATATCATCTCTTAATTCATGCTGATGAACGGCTTTTACTGTAGCCGCCGTTCCCACAGGCATAAAAATTGGTGTTTGTATAATGCCGTGATCAGTTTCAACAAGTCCGGCTCTGGCTTTTGATTGAGTATCTTTGTGTTGTAAGGTAAATTTCACTTTAGTATAGTATTGTTTTATCAAGCAATCCTATTAGGAATACGTTGTTATCATTTTAGCAAATATACATTTTTTTGGTGGCTGAATGAGGGTTTTTAGCCCTGAAAAACTATTGAATTAGAGTTAATTAACAAGAGGATAATGTGTTATTGAATCAACGAAATTAATTTCAGTAAGCTATTAATACGCAAAACCTATTTGATAGATATTAGCCCACATTTTTCCTGTAATTAAAATTTTATTGGTTACAGAATCGAAGGCGATGCCATTCATTTCTTTGGCAGAAACATTAGTCATTTTTTCTTTGCCTTCAATGGCAGATAAATCAATGATACCAACAATTTTACCATCAGTAGGATTTATTTTAACCAAGTAATTTTTCAACCATACGTTCGCATAAATAAATCCATTGATATATTCCAACTCATTTAAATAATCTTCGGCATAACCATTATTACTCACGCTCAAAGTTTTAGTTACTGTCATTCCTTCAGGATTAAAATAGGTTAACACATTACTTCCATCACTCATAATAATGGAGCTACCATCCGTCGTTAAGCCCCAACCCTCTTTGTTAGCGTAATTGAACTGTCCGATTTTTTTATACGTGGCGGCATCATAAATAAAACCTACTTGATTTTTATAAGTGACTTGATACATTTTATTTTTTAGAACAACAATTCCTTCACCAAAATAAACGGTTTTATCTAACTCTGCTTTCGCATCTATTTTACCCGTTTTTACATCAACGATACCGAACAAGGACTTTGTTTGAGGTAATTCGGCAGTAGCACCAGTGCTTTCGAACAACTGACCATTAT
>JAYVDU010000161.1:0-1626 GCA_043749245.1 Bacteroidota bacterium
TAATACAAGCGATTAGTATAAAAATAGTTTGGGTTTGGACTTTTAATTTTTGAGTATTATTTTCGTTTTCTAATGTTTTAATGTTGTTTTGTTGTTGTAATAATTTGTTTTCATTTTCCTTTTTTTCAGTTTCGTATTTTATTTGCGTTTCAGACACTTGCTTTGCACTTGTTTCATCAAACAAACTATCCTGTAAAAGACTAAATGTGAAAAATGCGTGTACTGCTTTTTCTTTTTGATTTAAATTCAAGTAACAGATGACCAATATTTGTTGTGCATTTTTTTGAAATTGTATATCGCTTGTTTCTGTTGCCAGCTTATTTGATTCCGTATAATATTCTATTGCTTTTTGGTAATTATGCTGGCGATAATGTATTTGCCCTATGTTACCAAGTGTAGCAGCAATACCGATTTTATTTCCAAACTTTTGTTTGACTTCAAGAGACTTGTTCAAATAATTCATTGCGTTAGCGTATTCTACTATGCTTGAATAACACTCTCCCAAATTATTGGTAATTTGAGAATACACTTCGGGATATTTTTTAATATTGTTTCCGAGCTTAAAAGCTTGAAGATATTGTTTAATAGAGTTTGTAAAGTCTTTTTTTTTATAATATACATTAGCAATATTAATACTAGTTCCTAATACCCCTAACGTATCCTTGTTTTCTGTTTTAATTTGAAGTGCCTTTTGTAAATAAGAAAGGGCCGATATGTAATCTTTTTTATCGGTAAGGATGATGCCAATGTTATTGTAATCCATAGCGATAGCCATTTTGTTTTTTTGTTTTTCGTCGTAACTCAAGCATTTAAAAAAATAAACGATAGCTCCATCCATATCGCCTCTTCTTAACGAAATGGCCCCGATGTTGTTTAATGATTTTATAACAGCATTACTATCTTTTAATTCTTCGTATTGAGATAATGCTTTTTTAAAAAACCATAAGGAACTATCGGTAGAACCTGTATAATAAAACACGGCAGCCTTTCTGTTTAATAGTTCTGAATTAATGGATTTATGCTTTGTATTTGTCGTTTTTACAATGCCTTTGTTAAAAAAGTACATAGCAGAATCATAGTTGTTTTCTAACAAAAAACAGTAGCCTATATTAGAATACGCATTTGCCATTCCGTTTATATAGTTTGTTTTTTCTGACAAAACCTGTGCTTGTTTTCCAAAAGATAATCCTTCGGAAGATTGATTTTTAATGGCATCCTTAGACAATTCATTTAAGATGTTTGATTTTGCGGTGTCTTGTTTTGCATTTTTTAATTTAGCAACTAAGGCTTCTTTGTTTTGCGCAAAACAAACTTGAGCAACACATATTGTAATCAGTAAGGCAACTGTTTTTTTCACAGAATAAATTTTTTTAAAGATATAAAAATACCCACAAGCTCTTATAGTACATCTGCACTATTTCATAGGTTGGTTTTAAAAATGACTTTTGCGTCATCAATTATTAATCACAAAACACCATGAAAAAAATTAGCTTGATAATCTCAATGGCAAGTTTATCTTTAATTACCAGCGCACAGTCTGTATCTTATCGCATTCAAGAAAATGATGTAACGAATATTAAGCGAGTATCAATACACATAAATCCTTTTTATACGGAAATATACGGA
>JAYVDU010000162.1:0-1625 GCA_043749245.1 Bacteroidota bacterium
TTTTTCCATCTCAATACTGTCAAGTCTTGTATCTCCGATAGAAAGAAATCGGTAATTTTTATTTAGATTATCGATTTGAATTACGCCAGAATTGATTGGGTAATCATTATTCCATGTCATATAACCCTCAGATGTGAAACAATCAATACTATAATAATACTTCAAGTCATTTATTTTTTTAAGCCTTAAAATTAGATGAATGGATGTATCAGCGTTATTAAAATCCCGATAAGTGCCTTCGTGCAATTCTCCAAAATATTTTTTTGAGTCAAGTTTTAACGACTCTTGATAATTTGAATTTGTAACTTCTTTTTTTTCATTGACATTATTGGAAGATACTTGCTTTTCGTTTTGATTCTGACAAGAAAGAAAAAAACAAGAAATTGAAAGAATAAAGTACAGTCCAATTACTGGCATTCTATGTTTTAGCAAAGGTAGGTTCATGATTTTTAGTCTTTTAACTTTTTAGTTTTTTTAGTTTTTTCCACTTCCGGCTTATTGTCGAAATTATTATACTCATTTTCGCTCATCATTTTAGTAAATAGTTCTTTTATGTTTGAGTCTAATTGCATGTTTTTATACATTTTATTGAAACCAAGTTGGATTCACCGCTCGCAACAAGTCTTCCAAAAAAATTACAAAAAACTTGCAACGCTCGGTTCGGTCTCTGAGCCGCTGCGCAGCTAAAATCTAAAACGTTGAACAAGCGTTACGCATTTTTACGAACACTTAGTGCCAGCAGGTAATTTAAGATTAGTAATAGTTTCATTAGCCCAATCTCTAAGAATTAACATCCGTTTTTCAGTTGTTTTGGCATCGAATAGCAAAGTAGCATCTTGTTTAATTTGAGCCTCAAATTCTCGATGGGTGTAATTTGAAATCTCTTTTGAACAAAAACCGATTAGTCCTTTTATAAATTTATTTTGTAGTTCTTCATTCCCAAATAGTACTGTCGAGTAAGCCACTGCTAGATAAGTATTGACATTATCTTTTATTTCTGATTTAAATTTTTTATAAAAGTCTTCAGGTGTATTTATAGCCCCAAGAAAAACTTCTCCTTGTTTTAAAATAGCTTCTTTAATGAATTCAAAGGAGGCTTCTTGATTTTCTTTTCTATTGTCCCACCAAACCATCTTAATCTTTTTCAACACACTTATTTTTTTATAATAATAAAGTTCTTCGGCGAACATGAAAGAGATTCTGTCATCTTTAACGTATAAAGGCAATATAAACGAATGTACATTTAAACCTACTTCGCTTTCGCCTTTAGCGTAAAAATGGTAGCCTTTTATAAAAAAACCATCTTCGGTTAATTTATAAATAATATTTTGATTAACATGATACCCTTTAATAAAAGGGCATATATAGTTAGTTATGAAATTATTTATTTCGTTTTTTTTCATAAATATGCTAACTTTTTCCTCTTTTAATAACTTTATACAAACCATCCCTCGCTCGAATTAAGTGTTCATAATTACGCGTAACGCTCGCCCGCTCGTAATAAGTCTTAAAAAAAAACTGCATAAAACTTGCAACGCTCGGTTCGGTCCCGCTCGCAACAAGTCTTCCAAAAAAATTACAAAAAACTTGCAACGCTCGGTTCGGTCTCTGACCGAACTGATTAT
>JAYVDU010000163.1:0-5667 GCA_043749245.1 Bacteroidota bacterium
CGGCAATGAACTACCACTTGTTTATCTTTGGATATTTTATCTATGTTGTCCATTACAACGCCCATAGGTATAAGTTCGCCATTAATATTGGCTTCATCAAATTCATATTCTTCACGAACATCAATTAATTGAAAATCTTTTTTCTCGTCGATTAATTTTTTTAATTCTATTGCAGTTATTTCTTTCATATTCAAATTTAGAGTTAGTGATTTAGAGAATTATTGAGTTTATGAGTTATTTTATTTATTAAATTTTGAAATTGAAATTTTTGAGAATTATTGAATGGTTAATTATTTATTTTACTAATTCATCATTTCTTTATTTCTCCAATTCAACAACTGTATTTTAAAAAATTTTATCTTTTGTTCCTTCTGGCATATAATTAAAAAAAGTGTCTCCCCTTAAGCCAATACGCAAAGTTTCTAAAGGAATGACATCATCCACACTGATGTTACCAACGTTTACATTTGCTCCAAATAAATTAATAAAATATACTTGTTGTGCTTTTTGAGGCGTTTCCCAAATAATATCTGTAGGCTTAATTTTATTAGTAATACGAGTGATTAACATACTGTGAGCACTCCCATTTTTATGAAAAATACCAACCGTTCCGCTTTCTCTGGCTTCTGCAATTACTTTAAAAGAACCAGCTTCTAATTCGGCTTTCATCATACTTACCCATTTGGCAGGATGAATGATGATTCCTTCTTCCTTAGAACCTACTTCAGAAAGTACCGTAAAGTTTTTAGCTAAGGTGCTAATGAATTTACATTTATTATCGTGCGCAATGTTAATGCTACCATCAGAAACCTCTGCAGTATCAAGACCATAAGAATCAATAAATTTTTGATACTCATCAAATTTTCCACGCGCTACAAAGGCTTCAAATAATGTGCCACCCAAGTACGTTTTTATTCCTGCTTTTTGATAAATTTTTATTTTCTCTTTTACATGCTTTGATACCACCGATGTACCGAAACCAAGTTTTACAAAATCAACATAGTCAGCATAACTTTCTACAAAGTCTTCAGCACTTTTTAGGGATATTCCTTTATCCATTACCATTGTTATTCCGCTTTCTCGGGGTCTTACAGTACGTTCTGGTAAATGCGTAAGTGTTACATTATAGTTTGGCATAGTTTTAAATAATTAGTAAGTAGTGTTTTTAATTTTTCAATTTCGTGTTAAATTGGCTATATTTTATTCTTTATTTTTAAAAGAATGAATAAGCCCCATTACCAATGGATCATTTTCTAATACAGGTAAATATTCAAGCAGCTCAGTATGTTTATTATAATCTAATTCTAGGGCATGTTCTAAAAAAGTCATCCCTTCTTTTTTTCTTCCAAGTTCCATTTGTAATCCGCTCATTCGATAATAAAGCTCGGGAGTTTCTGTAAATTTAAGCATTCCTTCCGCTAATATTTTTTCGCAATCTTTATAATATCCACCATCGTATAATAATTTGGCATAATCGATGTAAATATCAAAATCATCATACCCAATTTCAATCACACGCTGGTAGGCCGCTGCGGCTTCTTCTAAAAAACCTAACTTGTGTTGAACTTCTCCAAATACATACCAATACTCGGCCATGTTAGGATTTATCTCTAATGCTTTTTTGATGTAGTGAATACTTTCCGTCATGCGGTTTTGGTAATCTAATACAATCCCCACACCAAGCCAAGCATCAGCATAAGCAGGGTCGAGTTTAATGGCACGATTATAATTCACTAAAGCATCTTCATATTGAGTTAGATTTTCGTAACACTCACCTATGTAGTAATATGTACTAGCATCCGGCTCTTCGTGTTTGAATGTTTCTTTATAAACTTCAATGGCATCAACATATCGATCTAATTGCGCTAAAGAGTTTGCTTTATTAAAATAGGCTGATGAAAAATCTTCCTTAATTGCTATGGCATAATCATACGCATCAATAGCTTTTTCAAATAAGTTTAAGCGGTTATAGCTGATACCTAAATTAAACCATGCAAAATGATTGTAGGGATGTTCCTCAATATAAGTTTCGTAAAATGTTATAGCTTCCTCGCTTCGGCCAGTCATTTCAAAGCAAAGAGAGAGTTCATTTAATGCAACATCGTTTTTAGAATTAAACTGAATGGCTTTTTTTAAATAATATAAAGCATCGTTTGCTTTTTCACTATTCAAAAATTCTATTCCAATGGCCACATATACTTCATCTTTAAATTCTGATAAAGGCAATGCTTTTTTATAATTTTCAATGGCTTGTTCACTTAACCCGGTTTGGCTGTAAATGTAACCACGAGTCATATATAATTCACTGTTTGTACTTTCAACTTCTTCTATTTCGTTTAATAAATCTAAGGCTTCGCGTGTTTTATGCTGAGATGATAAATATTGAGCTAATTTAATTTTAATGGAAGAAGAGTAGGGGTATTGTTCTAAAGCAAAGTCCAAAGCCTTTTTAGCAAGCTCTAAATTAAACCACTGCATATAATAATCTATAATTTCTTCCAGCTCATCAGCATCAAAAAAATATTGAGCGCCTGTAGAAATCATATCTTCAAAGCGCTTCAAACTTTTTTCAAAATCTTCGTTACTTAATCCATCTCCTTCAAATTCACTCATAGATGTTTTCTTAATAATACTTACAAATTTAAGGTTAATAAAACATATTATTAATACTTATTTTTAACAAATAAAATGCTATTTTGTAGAAAAGTAATTGATGGTACTCCAAGGTGTAATTGTATATTTGCTGGTAAAAATAGATTGAAGGGACTGGAGAGAAAGAAGATATTTGACGGACTAGAGAGACTGAAGGGACTTGAGAGATTAAAGAGACTGAAGGGAAAAAAGAAATTGACATTTAAATCATAAAAATCAACAAACATCAACGACATCATCGAGAAATATAAGAACGTTAGCTCGCAGATTTCACAGATAAACGCAGATTAAAAAAACAAAATATATAACACTAACAAATAACTCTGCGTATACATCTGCGCTACTCTGAGATAAAGAAACAATACAAACATTTGCGAGAAAAAATAAAAAAGTATGACCTTAATAAAAAGTATTTCAGGAATTAGAGGAACTATTGGCGGCAAGCCGGGAGATGGATTAAGCCCATTAGATATTGTTAAATTTGCATCTGCTTATGGCACCTGGATAAAGAGTAATAATCCAACTAAAAAATCAACAATCATTATTGGTAGAGATGCCCGCTTATCGGGCGAAATGGTTAATAACATTGTGTGTGGCACGTTAGTAGGATTAGGAATTGATGTGGTTGATGTTGGTTTAAGTACAACTCCTACCGTAGAAATAGCGGTTACTATGCTTTATGCTGATGGTGGTATTATTCTAACCGCAAGTCATAATCCTAAACAATGGAATGCTCTTAAATTATTAAATAATAAAGGTGAGTTTATATCTGATAGCGAAGGAAAATATATTTTAGAATTAGCTGATAATGAAGATTTTTTATATAGCGATGTGAATGATATAGGTACTTATACCCAACGTCATGATTTAATACAATTGCACATCGATAAAGTATTACAATTACCTTATGTGGATATTGAAGCGATTACAAAAGCAAACTTTTCTGTAGCGGTTGATGCAGTCAATTCAAGCGGTGGCATTGTTATACCGATGCTTTTGGAAGCACTTGGCGTAAAAACAATTCATAAAATTCATTGTGAACCAACAGGTCATTTTGCTCATAATCCAGAGCCATTACCCGAACATTTAAAAGATTTATCAGTAGCTGTAATAAAAAACAAAGCTGATGTAGGAATTAGTGTAGACCCTGATGTTGACCGTTTGGCCCTTGTTTGTGAGGATGGAGAAATGTTTGGAGAAGAATACACCTTAGTTACAGTTGCTGATGCCGTTTTAAATTATCATAAAGGGGGGAACACTGTTTCTAATTTATCGTCTACCAGAGCTTTGCGCGATGTCACTGAAAAATTAGGAGGTTCTTATTCTGCTTCAGCAGTTGGCGAAGTTAATGTAGTAAATATGATGAAAGCGACTAATGCCATTATTGGCGGAGAAGGTAACGGTGGCGTTATTTTGCCCGAATTACATTATGGTAGAGACGCTTTAGTAGGTGTAGCCATCTTTTTAACGCATTTAGCAAAATATGGCAAAACAACTTCCATGTTGCGTAAATCATATCCGAACTATCACATTTCTAAAAATAAAATTGAATTAACTCCCGAAATAGATGTAGATAAAGTATTGGTAAGTGTAAAAGATAAATATGCTAAACAACCAGTAAATACAGTTGATGGCGTAAAAATTGAATTTGATAAAGAATGGGTACACTTACGTAAATCAAATACAGAACCCATTATCAGAATATATAGCGAAAGTGAAAGTATGAATACCGCTGATGCTTTAGCTAAAAAAATTATTGAAGATATTAAGGAAATTATTAAACAGTAAACAAATGTTTTTTAAAAAGACCTCACTTATTATTATAACTTTATTAATCATGGTGTGTATTAGCTCTTGCCATCATCAGAAAGATTGTAAAGGAAAGCGAAAACGTGCCAAAACAGGCATGGGTACTTGGTTGTAAAGCATTTAATTTTTATCTGTAGTCATCGTATTATTTGACATAATTATTATTAATTTAGCCTTTCATAAAACTAAATTATATTCTTATGTCAAAAGTTCACAATTTTAGCGCTGGTCCTGGTATTTTGCCTTTAGAAGTTTTAAAAGAAGCTTCAGAAGCTTGTATTAATTTCGATAATATGAATTTATCGTTATTAGAAATTTCTCATCGTAGTAAAAACTTTGAAGCCGTAATTGATGAATCACGTTCTTTAGTAAAAGAATTATTTGAAGTAGGAGACGAATATGAAGTGTTGTTTTTAGGAGGAGGAGCAAGCACTCAGTTTGCGATGGTACCTTATAATTTATTGACTGACGCTGGTTATGCAGCTTATGTAAACACGGGTGTTTGGGCTAGTAAAGCCATTAAAGAATCAAAAATAATTGGTAACACCAAAGTAATTGCTTCTTCCGAAGATACTAATTTCAACTACATTCCTAAAGGATATGAAGTACCAAAAGATGCTGATTTTTTACATATTACATCAAACAATACGATTTATGGTACTCAAATGAAAAGCTTTCCTAAAAGCGATGTGCCGGTGGTATGCGATATGAGTTCAGATATTTTTAGTAGAAAAATTAATGCAAAAGATTTTTCTTTAATCTATGCTGGTGCTCAAAAAAACATGGGGCCTGCGGGAAGCACCATGATTATGGTTAAGAAAGACATCCTTGGAAAAACGGGTCGTAAAATGTTATCCATGTTAGATTACCAAGTACACATTAAAGGTGGAACGATGTATAATACACCTCCTGTATTTCCTATTTATGTATCGATGCTGACGTTACGTTGGTTAAAAAAACATGGTGGAATTAGTTGGATTGAAAAAATCAACCAACAAAAAGCAGATTTATTATATAATGAGATTGATCGAAATTCTTTATTTATAGGAACTACAGCTGTTGAAGATAGAAGTAACATGAATGCTTGTTTCTTATTAAAAGATGTTTCGCACGAACCGGAGTTTGATAAATTATGGAAAAGTATGGGTATTGATGGTATCCGTGGGCATCGTGATGTAGGCGGTTACCGTGCATCTATGTACAATG
>JAYVDU010000164.1:0-1615 GCA_043749245.1 Bacteroidota bacterium
CCAAGCGCCGATGATGTATTTGATGTTATTTACAATTTGATGTTAGAAGTTAATCCAAGCAAGTATACTAAAATATATTAATTTCGTATTTAATTAAACGTTCATCAAGGTTTAAATTTTAATAAGCTTGATACATAAATAAACACAATGACACTAACAAAATTATTTTTAGGCTTAACCTGTTTGGTTTCAACAACCGTTAGTATAGCTCAAGAGCAAAAAAAGGACGGACCAAAAATTCAAGAAGTAATTACGCTGAATGCAGATCCTGTTTCTCAAACCCCGTTGGCTGATGGCTCTATCCCTGCAGATACGAGTGGACCAAAACCTATGGCTCAAGCAGAAATATTGAAACGTGCAGTTAATTTTGCGAAAATTGAAACTCCTAAATATGTGAAAGGAAATGCTATTACAACTGCTGGTAAAGCAGAGTTTACAGCTAATTTCAAATACAAACCAAAAGAATTAAATCCTGAAGCAGATGTAGAAGGTTCATTTACCATGCATGTGAGCATTGATGCAAAACCGGGTAAATACCGTTATACCATTTCTAAAATAAACCATGTGGCTAAAAATGCCGAATACTCGGGCGGAGATGTATATAGCGAAGTACCTGCTTCTGGTTCTTTTAAATTACCTAATAGCTTATGGAAGCAACTGAAAAGCGAAGCTATTAAACAAGCCATGACGGTAGTTGCCGAGCTAAAAGAGGCGATGAAAGTGCCTAGCGATAAGCAAATTGATAAAGAAGAATGGTAACCATTATTTTTTTTTAGCATTATCAAACATTACAAATTCAGACCTTGAAGATAAACCTTCAAGGTTTTTTTGTTAAGCCGTTTCTTCATTAAGAGGAGGAACGACGGGTCACTCCTAATTTCTGGAGATAAACTATATTTGTAAAAAAATATAGTTATCGAAAAGGACTTCATAGAAAAGATATTTCCATTAGAGTTAGTGTAATATTTTGAGATTACATATTACGCCAAGAGTTGTGTTCCATACAAGATAAATTAGAATTTATTATTGTAGATTTTGTTGAGCGGAACGAATTACCCAATGGATATAGTTTTGATGAATATGAGACAAAAGATTTTATGTCATCAAAGCTTATACAAGACTTTCCTATACGAGGTAAGGGTGTTTATTTACCAGTCATAAAGCGGCGTTAGAGACATAAACAAACGGGAGCGATTATAAAAAGAGATGGTCTGCGTATACGGAATTGCAGGCAAATAGACCTTGGATAAAAGCCAAAAATCCGATCAACGGTGGAAACTCCATATACCCAAAAGCCTAATGTTTTCCTGTCTCAATATGTAATAATTCGTCTCCTTGAAAACCTGAATGGCTGTCGACAATTAAATGGAGTGTCAATTTTAGAATGCAGAAAGTGAGGATTAGTAGCTTGGTTTGTTTCGTCATCCGTTTTCTGTCTGTTGTTATTTTCTTAATGTTTGATTTACAATCCCTTAATCACTAATATTATTATGAACACACTGCCCTATCTTAAAGAAGTTTAAACTCTAACCCCAATTAAACAAACATCATCCACTTGTTCTAAATTTCCTTTCCAAATATCAAACACATCATTTAATTTTTGTTTTTGAATTTC
>JAYVDU010000165.1:0-5657 GCA_043749245.1 Bacteroidota bacterium
GCGTTTAATCAATTCTTCTTTCGATAAATCTTTTAATTCGTCATAAATTTTCGGAAGGTATTTTTCTAAATCTTCGTCTTTTACTTCTACATTATGTAATTTATGTACTAAATGAAATAATTGTTTTTCACAAACATCTACACCTGTTGGTACATCTGCTTTTGTAAATTTATTTTGAATAATACGTTCAATTTCTCTGATTTTGAAAGCCTCTTTTGGAGTTACAATAGCGATTGCTATACCTGATTTACCAGCACGACCAGTACGTCCACTGCGGTGAGTGTAGTTTTCTGCTTCTTCTGGTAAATTATAATTAATAACGTGTGTTACATTATTAACATCAATACCACGCGCTGCAACGTCAGTAGCTACTAACATTTGTAACGTACGGCTACGGAAACGTTTCATTACTAAATCACGTTGTGCCTGAGATAAATCGCCATGTAAAGCATCTGCATTGTAACCATCTTTAATTAATTGATCGGCTACATCTTGAGTTTCAGCTTTGGTACGGCAAAATACGATACCAAATATATCTGGATAAAAATCGGCAATACGCTTTAATGCAGCATAACGATCACGTTGTTGTACTTGGTAATAAATATGCTCAATATTTTCAGCACTTTGGTTTTTATTTCCTACAGAAATCTCTAAAGGAGATTCCATGTATTTGCTTGCAATACGCTCAACTTCGCGAGGCATTGTTGCAGAAAACAACCAGGTGTTTTTTGTTGGAGGTGTATTACTTAAAATTTGATCTAAATCATCTTTAAAGCCCATGTTTAACATCTCATCAGCTTCATCTAAAACAACTACATCTACATGAGATAAGTCGATAGCTTTACGCTCAATTAAATCAATTAAACGGCCTGGAGTTGCCACAATTACTTGTGATCCAGATTTAATATCACGGATTTGAGCCATGATTGGAGCACCACCATAAACGGCAGTTACTTTTAAACCACTTAAATACTTAGAGTAGTTAGTGATGTCTTTACTAATTTGCATACACAACTCACGAGTTGGTGCTAAAATTAAGGCTTGTGTAAAGCGTGTGCCAAGGTCTAATTTACTTAATAAAGGTAAACCGAAAGCGGCTGTTTTTCCTGTGCCAGTCTGGGCAAGGGCTACCATGTCGGTAGATTTTGATTGCAGTTGTGCAATAGTTTGTTCCTGGATGGGCGTAGGATTTTCGAAGCCCATCTCTGTTACGGCCTTAAGGAGCATTGGCTCCAAGCCTAAGTCTTGAAATGTCATTTGTTTTTTTGTTAAATTATTATTACTAGCTGCTAAATAAGATTCGATTGCTGCAGTAGCTGTAAAGTATCTATTACCCGTCGTTGGGTCCACTTTACAAAATTAGAGTTGCAAATAAAATCTGATTGCGGTGCAAAGATAATCAAATTTATTTAATAACAAACTATTAACAAAAAATAGTTTAAGAAATTAGAATTGAAATGGCTTGAATAAGCTTATTTTAAAGGGAATTTGAAGAATATCAAATTTTTTATTTTTAAAGTAAGTAATCTTTAAATCAAAAAAGCGTTGTAATTAGGATTACAACGCTTTTTTAAAACAGTTAATGGACAATTAACAAAACTCGTCGTAAACCATTTTTAAATGTTCTGAAATCATCGCTGCTGTGCGACCTTCAATGTTATGTCTTTCTACAAAATGGACTAATTCCCCATTTTTAAATAAGGCAATACAAGGAGATGATGGCGGATAAGGTGCAAAATGTTTACGTGCTTGATTTACCGCATCTCCATCAAACCCTGCAAATACAGTGGTTAAATGCGTTGGTTTTTTAGCGTGATCTAAACTTAGTTTTACACCCGGGCGACAAGCACCTGCGGCACAACCACATACTGAATTGACTACCATTAATACAGTTCCTTCTTGTTTCACAGCGTTATCAACGCTTTCGGGAGTTGTTAAATCTTCGAAACCTGCAGAAACTAATTCTGCTTTCATTGGTTTTACTAATGCTTCTGGATACATATAATCTTAATTTTTAAATGATGATTAATAAATTGAAGTACAAATGTAACTATGATTTTACGAATATTACCACGCATGATGAAAATTTATGACGACTATAATTTCAAACAATGAAGTTTTAAAAAGTATTATCATTTCGCTCATCTTAGTAACCGTCTTTAACTAACTTTATAGAATGCAAATAACCTCCAATATTTCTTTAAAACTCCTGAATACCTTTGGTATAGAAGTGAAGGCAAAATATTTTACAGAGATACAATCTTTAGAAAACATCATTGAACTTTTAGAAACTAAGGAGTATAAAAACAATGCGCGCCTCATTTTAGGAGGAGGAAGTAATTTATTATTGACTAAAGATGTAGATGCCTTAGTGATTAAAAATAACTTGAAGGGAATTTCTATCGTTAAAGAAACCGACGATACTGTATGGGTAAAATGCGCTGCTGGAGAGGTTTGGCACGAAATTGTGATGTGGTGTATTGAGCATAATTATGGGGGATTAGAAAACTTATCGCTTATACCAGGCTGCACAGGGGCAAGTCCTATGCAAAACATCGGTGCTTATGGCGTTGAAATTAAAGACACTTTTTATGAACTTGATGCCATTCATTTAGAAACAGGAAAACAACAACTATTTTCAAAATCGGATTGCGAATTTGGTTACAGAGAAAGCGTATTCAAACACCAATTAAAAAATCAATTTATCATTACTTCCGTTACGTTTCAATTAGCTAAAAATCCAACGTTTCGCATCGAATACGGAGCTATTAAACAAGAATTAGAGGCGATGCATGTTTCCGAATTAAGCATTAAAGCCATTTCACAAGCCGTTATAAATATTAGAAGCAGTAAATTACCAAACCCAAAAGAAATTGGTAATGCAGGTAGTTTCTTTAAAAACCCTGAAGTATCCACTGAAACCTATTTAAAATTAAAACAAGAGTTTCCAAATTTAGTAGCTTATCCTTTAGAAAATTCAAACTACAAATTAGCGGCAGGATGGTTGATTGAACAGAGTGGCTTGAAAGGCTTACAAATAGGCGATGCGGGCGTTCATAAGCTACAGGCTTTAGTGCTAGTGAATTATGGAAAAGCCACCGGAAAAGAAATTTTTGATCTATCAACACTGGTGCTGGAAACGGTAAACGCTAAGTTTGGCGTTACTTTAGAGCGAGAGGTTAATATTATTTAAATAAATCCGAGTAATTCATTCAAATAAAATCATGAGCATTTAATTCTTAAATCATTGCATTATACTAAATTTAAAGAGATATTTATCATATAAAACAACAAAACCATGAATCCATTTTTAACCGATTTCAATACGCCTTTTGATACCGTTCCTTTTGATAAAATAAAAGTTGAACATTACTTACCTGCTATTAAAGAAGGCATTAAACAAGGCCTTGCTGATATCGATGCAATCATATCACTTACTGAACCTGCAACTTTTGCTAATACCATTGAAGCATTAGAAAAATCAGGAGATTTAGTAGATTTAGTAAGTACTGTGTTTTTTAATTTAAACTCTTCCGAAACGAGTGATGCTATTCAAGCCTTAGCTAAAGATATTTCGCCTTTATTGAGCGATTATGGTAATGATATTATATTGAATGAAGGCTTATTTAAGCGTGTAGAAGCCGTTTTTAATACAAAAGAATCTTTTCATTTGAATGCAGAGCAACAAACCTTATTAGAAAAAACATATAAAAGTTTTGTACGTAATGGCTCTAAATTAAATGATGATCAAAAAGAAAAATTAAGAATCATTGATAAAGAAAACTCACAAGCCTCATTAACTTTTGAAGAAAATGTATTGGCTGAAAGTAATGCCTATGAATTAGTAATTACCAATGAAGCTGATTTATCGGGCCTTACAGAGGATACCATTGAAGCAGCTAAACTTACAGCCAAAGAAAAAGGAACCGAAAACGCCTGGATTTTTACTTTAGATTATCCTAGTTATATTCCCTTTATGACTTACTCTGATAACCGTGTATTAAAAGAGCAAATCTTTAAAGCCTTTGCGTCTAAGGGTTTTAAAAATAACAAAAACGATAATCAGGCCATCGTTAAAAAAATGGCTAACCTTCGTTACGAACGTGCTATTTTATTGGGCTACAAATCGCATGCTGATTTTGTGTTGGAAGAACGTATGGCTGAATCACCAAAAAAAGTGCTGTCGTTTTTAACTAATTTATTGGATAACTCACTGTCCTCTGCTAAAAAAGAAAAAGATGAATTGACGGCTTATAGCAAATCGATTGGCGGACCAGAAGAGTTGAAAAAATGGGATGTTCCCTATTACGCCGAGAAATTAAAAAAAGAAAAATTTGCCATTAACGATGAATTACTAAAACCATATTTCAAATTAGAGAATGTTATACAAGGGGTTTTTGATACAGCTAAAAAATTATATGGGTTAACGTTTGTGCAACGTTTTGACATTCCTTTATATCATAAAGATGTAACTACCTACGAAGTTAAAAATGCACAAGGAGAATTTATGGCTGTATTTTATGCCGACTTCTTTCCAAGAGCATCGAAAAGACAGGGTGCTTGGATGACCTCATACAAAAATCAAAAAATCAAAAATGAAAAAAATGTTCGTCCGCATATTTCCATCGTTTGTAATTTTACAAAACCAACAGAAAGCAAACCTTCTTTATTAACCTTTGATGAAGTAACCACATTGTTTCACGAATTTGGGCACGCCTTACATGGTATGTGTGCAAATACGCAGTACGGAAGCCTTTCGGGAACAAGTGTGTATTGGGACTTTGTAGAGTTACCATCACAGATATTAGAAAACTGGTGTTATGAAAAAGAATGTTTAGACTTATTTGCGAAGCACTATTTAACTGGCGAAACTATTCCAGAGGACTACATTCATAAAATAATTGATTCGGCTAATTTCCAAAGTGGATTAGCGACTATCAGACAAGTAGGTTTGGCAACCTTGGATATGTCGTGGCATAGCGGAAACCCTTCAACGATTACTGATATCAAAGCCTTCGAAACAACTGTAACTTCCAAAACAGATTTATGGCCAACTGTATCTGAAAGCTCTACGTCTTGTTCATTTTCACATATTTTTCCAGGAGGATATTCTTCAGGGTATTATTCTTACAAATGGGCTGAAGTTATTGATGCAGATGCCTTTGAAGCCTTTAAAGAAAAAGGAATTTTTAATAAAGAAGTCGCTGATTCTTTTCTTAAAAACATTTTATCGGCTGGCGGAAGCGAACATCCTTCTATCTTATATCGTCGATTTAGAGGCAGAGATGCAGATCCTAAAGCCTTATTGAGAAGAGCTGGATTAGTATAATATTTCATTAAAATGAAAAAAGCCCTGTATTTATAGTAAATACAGGGCTTTTTTATGATTCCTTAAGAATTAATCCTTGATGAATTTTTTAGTAATTATTTTAGATCCTTCAGAAGCTTGTAAAAAGTATAACCCTTTTTCTAAACTACGAATATCTAAAGTAGTTTGGTTAGCATAATTTACATCCTGAGCTAATACTACTTTACCTAAAGCATCAATTACAGTTAATTTAGCAATATGAAAATCAGTAGTAACGTTTAATTCTGATTTTGCAGGATTTGGAGACATTACCATAACATTAGGTTGCTGAGTTAATTGAGCAATTCCA
>JAYVDU010000166.1:0-5653 GCA_043749245.1 Bacteroidota bacterium
GAATTTGATTGGTAAGAAAAACAAATCTCCATAAAAAAAGGGAGATTACTAATCTTTAGTAACTCCCTTTTATTGTAATTTTATTTCGGACGCTAATGAATAGAATCTAAAATTGAAAATACAGAGCTTAAATTAATGTTATTACACAAGGATTTTGATTTCAAAAAAATTAAAGAAAATAAAGTGCATGTTATTATATAAATACAATTAGTGTTCATTCTTCTTTTTTAATATTGTAACTTTTTTCTGCATTTTAACCCATTCTTTATATAACCCCTCTTTTATTCTATTTAATTTGTAAACCTTATAAGAAGCGTCTATAACTTCTTTTAATTCATCCGAATCATAAGGCTTTAAAATAAATTTACACATTAATCCTTTTTGAAACGCATCTATTATTGTTTCACTATCCGCATAGCCAGTTAATAAAATACGAGTTGGTTCAGGGTATTCACTCATGCAAAGTTCCAGTAGTTTTGTACCAACTGTTTCGGGCATCCTTTGGTCGGTAATTAGCACATGAATTTCATTTTTGGAAAGAATAAATTTTGCTTTTTTAGCCGAAATAGCTGTAAAAACAGTGTAATATCTTCTAAAAAAGGCAGTAAAGCCTGTTAAATTCCCCATCTCATCATCAACATAGAGAATATTTATATTTTGTTTTTCCATAAATTTAAGAAAATTAAAAAAGAATAAAAATAGAGTTTTTATTTCTCACCTTACTAATCAAAATAGCAGAAATTTTAGAATATTATGCTTTTATTGATAAAATACACTGAATAGTTAAAGGTTTTTCAATAAATCTTACATTTCTTTGCTCTGCTTTTTCTTTATGTAAAGGGTCAAGTGAAGCCGATAGCAAACATATCTCGCCATGTTTTTTATGTAAATTTAATTCAAAAAATAAATCTATAAATTCAAATCCGTCTGTAATTGGTAAATAAATCTCGACTAAAATAAGTTGATACATAATGTCTGTTTCTATCAAATAAGACAATGCTTTACGGGCATTCCTAAATGACATTATTTCCTTAACACCGTAAATTTCTAAAAGCTTATGGTTTACAAAATTGTCAATTTCAAGACTATCAATAAGTAGAACTGATTTTAATTCTGTGATTGTATTTAAAGAATTTAAGTTTGTTTTCATGTTTTACCATTAAACTCCCTTAAAAAAAGGGAGCGTGTTACCGACTAAATCTACTCAAAGGGGCTCTGGTAAGCCTAACCGAATAGAAAATAGAAAGAATAACACGTCCGTGACGTGTTGCTCAAACTATTTTTTGTCGGTTAAAAAATTTACCAGATTCCTTTGACAAAAAATATTGCACAACGCAATTTCTTATATTATTACACAAATGTATAATAAAAATGAATTGGTTGATATTAATAAAAAGTATTTACGTTAAACTTTACCTAATCCCTACAAAGTTTTTTATAAATAAAAAAGAAGCGATAAAATGGCTTTTAACATTTAAGAATTAACAAATAGAATAGGGGATTATACATTATATCCTTTACTTATGAGAGATTCCTTTATAATAGTAATTTTGATATTTAGTTTACTTAATTTTTTTAGCAAAAGACAAGATTCGTCTTCTTCATTGATATAGAAGTCTTTATCTGTATTTAGTTCACGTAAACGTCTAAATAAATAATCAATATTATCAGGCGTGCTCATTTGTTTTTTAATTTATTTTTTATTTTTAATGTCATAATAAATAAATCAATAATACTGCCAAATATGACTTCCGCTTTACTATTTTTTCTATTTGTTTTTACGGGTTGCTTAGTATAAAAATCGGTATCTGCTTTTTTTTTAGAAACACTAATTAATTTATTGTATTCGTCCCATTCAGTTTTCATCTCAATAAACCTTCCCGAATTACCAGTAGGCATATCAGGGTGTAACAACTTACACAACTTTTTATACTGTTTATTATTATCTTCAAAAGAATTATTTACATCAAAATATTTCATTAGCCTATTTGTTTTCTAATCATTGCTACTTGTTCAGGAACTAATCCTCTATAATTACTTCTACCTACAATATCATTTAATTGTGTCATTATACTTCGACAATTCCTTTTTAACGTTCTGTAATCCATGTCATACTCCTCAGCTAAGGAAACCCAACTATAAATAATCTTTTTTTTTGCTTTAATTTTCTCACTCATTGCATTAACATTTTATTTATTTGATGTATTTTTTCGGAGAGAATAATATTAAAAAAAAGGAGATAATGACCTTATTATGTTACTCATTAGCCAGCCATTGTGTTTTGATGATTATTAGTTCCAACTATTTGATTAATCTGTTCTCCCGATATGTTATTATAAATACGAGCAATTTTATATTCTGATTTTTTCTCTAGTGCTAACTTCATTAATGCATTAAAACCATTATCTTTTTGTTTATTAAAACTATAATAGGTAAAGGGATTTGAAGGGTATTTATTGGCGTATTCGTCTTTATAAACTACCCATAATTTAAAATGAGCCTTTTTTTTACCTTCTCCATTTTTAAAATAATTTGTGGAGTTTTTTTGTGATGTTTTGCGTTTGTGTTCCATAATTGAGCTGTTAGTGTTTATATATTAAGGGTTAATTTTGTTAGGCTGATGCTTTGTAAAATGTTTGGCGTATGTTTTGCATTCCCTGCCGTTTATTCAAATCCTTTATATTTACAATACATTCGTTAAACATATTCTGCCATACTTTATTTTTTAATTTAGATAATCGGCTTTGTCCGCTTTGGAAAGTTTTAACGCATGGATTTTTTGTGTATTCATTGTAGCACGATATAAGTAGCTTGTAATGGCTCAAATATTCTTTGTTCTTCTCCTGCATTTTATTTGTCTTAGTGAGCCATTCAGCGGTTTTATTAAAACAGAAGTTGCTATTCACATCAAAATAAGTGGCAGGTTTTGGTTGGTTAAAAAATGGATTTTTATCGAGATACTTTTTAGTAAGGAGTATGCGACTTAAAAAGTCTGATGCGTGGAAAGCAACCGATGTTCGCACATCTTCGGCTTTTGAGTTTTGTATAGCCCTTTTAAATTGGTGATAGATTTGTAAACAGCCCAAATTTCTATCAATTTCATAAAGCGTTCTATCGGGATATAAGGCAGTAATAGCAAAGGCATACACTCTAAATACATGATGCCAAATCACATCATCTAGGCTCGCATTTTCAAAATCAACCGCTTTAACGATAGATTTTTTTCGTTGTTCGGCATTTTCAACAGCGGTAGTTGCAATATTAATTTTGGATTGAATCTCACAAATTTGAGGTATTGCTAGTATTTCAGTAACTTCGTGGGGGGCGCGCGCAACTTGGGGGCTTGTTCCTGTGCCTGTATGACATTCGTTGTTCAAGCTTTTTTCTGAAAAATTATTGTTAATGGAGATTTCCTGACGAGAGTCAGGAAAGATGATATTAACAATTCCACTTTGTATATTTATTTTATGTTCAAGTAAAAGTAGATGGGTATAATTAAGGTTGCAACTTGCAATGGAGAAACCTAGCCCTGAAAGGTCGCAACCTTTGATTTTTAGAGCATATAGCCCTTTTAAGGAGTTAATTGGCGCTTCAATATTTTGTTGAAGCAAAAGGGCTTTATATTGCTCAACAAGCACACAATTAAAGTCGAAATTTTGATTAAACCGCAGTAAATTTTTGTTCCAAGAAATAGAATAACCTGCCTTAGTACCATTAAACTTTTTGTTTGTGAATAATCCACAACCCAATGCTTTTTTAACGTGTCTAAAAGCCGTAGATTTTACAATCCGATCATGTTTCTTAGTCACTAATGCTTTGTTACTTATTCTAAAGTCTTCGTTCGTATCTTTTGTAATCATATTGGTTTGCAGATGTCCTGCCAATAAATCAAGAGCCATCCATACGGTTGTTTCTTCACCACTCTTAAACGATAATTTTCGATAAGTTTGTCCTTTACCGTATTTAATTTCAAAAAGTGCTTTGTTGGCGCCATTATTCCATAATTTCTCGAGATTGCTATTATATTCATCTATATGGTGTTTAATAGCCTTTTTAGTGGCTTTATAATCGATACTGAAATAGTAAACGATTTCTTTTGGTTCAGGGCTTGGAATAACTATCATATATAATAGAGTAGGGGTTTTGTAAGTGATTTTTTATAAATTCCTTATAAGTTCTCAGTATGTGTAATCTTGGCAACAATCACATTAGCTAATACTGCAGTATGGCAAATGGAAAACATCGTTTTTTTAGCTTGTTTTAAAGATGATGCTTTTACAACTTCTGTACAAAAACCATTGTAGCCTATAAACTGGAGTATGTAGAAATTAATAGCATTAAGGTTGGATTGAGGTGCTTTAGCAAATAATTTTATTTTTATAACTTTCTCATCATATTGAAAAAATGGTAATGAAAATTGCTTTTGGTCAAAGGCTTTGATAACATAAAGTCCTGTTACATTACCGCCACGATTAGCAAATAGTTCTTTGAGATTAGAATCATTTATGGTTAGAGGGGCATCATTTGCTTTGAGTACTGTATAATATTTCAGTTCATCATCAGGTCGTTTATAAATGACTTTCCCAACTAGTAAGGTTTGGCAATTGTAATTATTTATTAGTTTCATAATTCTTTATGGACTTTAAGCCTTTAGGGGCTTGGTTATTTTTCGCATACGCTAACAACCATTTAGCCCCGTCCGACACTCGTTATTTTTAATGATTTGAAATAATTTGATTTAGATTATGCAACTCTATTTAATACAGGTAAAAACTCATCTTTAAGTTTATCTAAGTGTATCGGCATTCTGAATAAATCAAAAGCTTCACGCTCACTATAATTCTGTATTTTATTCTCAAGCCTGTCTAGGTTTTCATAATAAGTATCAAATTCATAGCGTTCAGCCGCATTTGATTTACTTTTATGGAGCTTATCAAGCTGTAATACAACTCGCTTTAATTCCTTTACTATATGTATGCTTTTTTGAAAAGCAAAATAATTACCGTTTGTAAATTCACATCGCTCAATGATAATGTCGAATGTGTCCTGAATTGCTCGCAAAGTTTCTTTACAAAAAACATCATCCATGCTTTTTTTGGATGACATTGTTTTTTTATCATGAAAAAAATAAGCCCAATCATGGTTATACTGAATCGTAATTTGGTTAAAGGACATTCTTAACTCGTATAAATTCTTTGTTAAAAACTTACTGGTTGTTGCTAAGAACTGAGTTGCTTGCCTTTCTTGTTTAAAATTATGGCAAGTGCCATTACCAAGATATACAACATAATTTTTGTTTTGTTTGTGGAACTTGTTAATTGTGACGTGTTTCATAGGACTGGGTTTTACTTTTATTACATTCTCCCTTGTGGCTTAAAACATCTTTTTATCGTTATTTATTCATTATTTCGCATTATATTAGCATTTTTTAGCTTAGTTCTTATAATACTAATTACATCTATAATTAACATTATGTTAAATAAGATCTAATGTAAATAGCTTTATATTTCCTACTCCATTCAAAAAATTACTTTACCACTATATTACCAATAAACATAAAAAGAGAAAATCATCAAACATGACATTACTATATCCATATCTAATCATCGTTTTAAAATCTATAAGTGTCTATGTATTTATTATTGTTGCTATT
>JAYVDU010000167.1:0-5639 GCA_043749245.1 Bacteroidota bacterium
TATTCTTGAATTTATATCAATCGTCTAATCCTTTATTTGCGTCAAACACCAAGTGGATTAATTTTGATTTTATTTCTGTTACATGGATTTTCTTTACACTTGGCGGTTTTTTATTGATGTATTCCTTTTTGTACCACCAAACAATTAAACCAATAGAAGTATGGGAAAATAAGTTATCGCTAAAAAATGCAGTGGTTCAGGAAAATGAATCGATTGGAAAGCATTATGAAACCGAACGTTTTGGAGGATTACTATTATTTATAGTTTTAAATGTGATGCTCATTGTTTTAAATGTGGGAGATATACAAACACTTTATTTTGGTGGCGGTTTACCTAAAGGCGTTACTCATTCTGATTTTGTGCATAATGGAGTAGGGGTAATTATTTTTTCCATCATCATTGCTACGAGCTTAATGCTATTTTTATTTCGTAAAGAATTTATTTCTATAAAAAATAACAAAGCATTAATAGCTTGTATTTACCTATGGATAGGGCAAAATATCCTCATGCTTTCATCTACCGCTATTCGTAATCAATTATATATACATGATTATAATTTTACCTATAAGCGCATAGGCGTTTATGTTTGGTTATTATTAGCAGTGATAGGGCTATTAATTATGTTTTGGAAAATATATAAAAAGCGATCTACTTGGTATTTGATAAAAACGAACATTGCCATTTGGTTTACCGTTTTGGCATTAAGTAGTGTGGTAAATTGGGATATCGTAATTACTCGTTATAATATTAATAATAAGCCATTAAAAGACGTTGATTTTTATTATTTATTTTCTTTATCTGATGCTAATTTACCTGATTTAATAGCTATTTCAAAGAAACCAGAATGCAAACAATTTGAAGATAGTTTGAGAAATTATTCAGATTTGAATCAGCGTTATTATGGCGTCACATACAATCAATTATTAAACGATAAACTCATCCATTACCTATCAGATTACACCAACGATTGGCGCAGTTATGATTTAAGAGATCAAAACATTATTAATAGTATTTACATATCTAAAAAATAAAAACATGGAAAATTATCAATCAGAAGACCCGCTTTATGTTACGGTGCTCATTTATTTGTTTTTAACGGAATTAGCAATAGGCGCCATTCAGCTAATAGGTGCACTTATCAGAACACTTATTTTATTAAGTAAAAATAAACCGCTTGGTAAATTAAAAACGTATTGGATAATGGTTCTCATTTATTTTATCATTTTTGGTGTCTTATATTTTACACAACAGTACATACTTAGCAGTATTTCTGTTAAGGATTTTAATCAATATAATTCAGAGGATTATCTCCTTAAAATAAAAGTATATAGCTACTTTATGTACGCCTACATTATATGGATAGCACTGGCTTGGCTCATTGCTATTTGGTATTGCATCTACATTATTTTTAATAAAAAGAGTAACACTAAGTCGGCGATAGCAGAAGGTATAGATTCTACTATTGAAAATAAAGATTCGACAGACACATTAATTCATTAATAATTTAAAAAAATAATCAAAAATATATGAAGACCTTTAAGCAGCTCATTTATACCTTTACCTTGTTTAGCGTTGTATTATTAACCTATCGCATTATTAAAAGCGATGGATTAAGTTATATTTTTTTAGTTTGGAATTTATTTTTGGCATTTATCCCCTGGTGGATAAGCGATTACATGAAACGTCAACATAAACTAACATATATACACCTTCCAATTGTATTACTATGGTTGTTGTTTTTACCCAATGCCCCTTATATATTAACAGACTTGTTTCATTTAAAACCTTGCCCAGATTTACCTTTATGGTATGATTTAATATTAGTCTTATCATTTGCTTTAACAGGAATGATGGTGTTTTTCAAATCATTGAAAGATATGTTTACATTATTAAATGTTCGTGTAGGTAAATTTTATGTTACTATAATTACACCATTATTGTTTTGGTTAGTGGCGTATGGTTTATATTTAGGAAGATATTTACGCTTTAATAGTTGGGATATCATTCACCCATTTACCCTTCTAAAAGCCAGTTTCGGAATCTTGTTTGAAAAAGATACCATTGGATTTACGGGTATTTTTACTGTATTTATTTGGTTTTTGTATGTAATGATTTCTAAATTTAATCAGCATGAAGAACTGTGATTTTTTATCTGCGGTTTTCGCAGAGCTAAATTTGTTTTATTACAATCAGTTTTATTTATGTTCTTAATCTGCGCTTATCTGCAAAATCAACGGATTAATATTTGTTTTTTACCTATTTTGCTATTTATTTTTTACCTTTAAATTTTAATTATGCATCCATTTTTTAAATCATTTACTTATGCTTACAAAGGCCTTAAAGTGGCGCTTTCTCAGCGGAACATGAAAGTTCATGTTGTTTGTGCATTATTGGCAATGGCATTAGGATTTATATTTCATATTAATACTGTTGAATGGTGTATCATCAGTCTTTGTATTGGTTTGGTAATTGCTTTTGAAATGATTAATACAGCTATCGAATGTCTTGTGGATATGATTAGCCTGGATTTTAATGAAAAAGCAGGCAAAATTAAAGACATTGCTGCTGGTGCCGTTTTGGTGATTTCAATCGTTGCTTTTATCTGTGGTATCTTGGTTTTTGGAAAATATATAGTAGCTTTTTTTTAAGAGACAAAAGAGACTATTTGACTTAAGAGATTTTAGAGCCCCTTCTTGATTTACACTAAGGTCATTATGGAAAAATCTTCCCTTGTTTGCATTAATGATACAGATAGATTGTTATATTCGTATTAGATTCATAATGACTAAACATTAATTAATAAAAACTATTTATATGTCTCAATTTCCAGAAACAGAATTAATTCTAACGAGCGATCATCGTGTGTATCATATCAATTTAAAAGGAGAAGATATTGCTGATGATGTTATTGTAGTTGGCGATCAGCACCGCGTTGGGCAAATATCAGCACATTTCAGTAAAATAGAATTTAAAACAGAACACAGAGAGTTTGTAACACATACAGGAATATATAATGGAAAGCGCATAACTGTTTTATCTACAGGTATTGGCCCTGATAATATTGATATTGTGATGAATGAATTGGATGCGGCTGTTAATATTAATCTTGAAACCCGCGAATTAAATCCCACTCATCGCTCACTTAATATTATTCGCTTAGGAACAAGTGGCGCTTTACAGGCAGATATACCTGTAAATGGCATAGTAGTTAGCTCGCATGGTATTGGCTTAGATGGTCTTTTGCCTTTTTATCATGGTTGGGAAAACGTTTGCGAAAATGATATTAGTGATGCCTTTATAAAACATACAGGTTGGATGCCAACACTTCCTTATCCCTATTGCGTAAAGGCTTCAGAAGCTTTGATCTCTAAATTTAAAGAAGGCACTCATATTGGCATTACAGCTACTGCCCCTGGTTTTTATGGGCCCCAAGGTCGCCAAATACGCTTAAAAGCAGCTATGCCAACATTAAATGAGTTTTTAACTGATTTTAAAATGGGCGATCATCGTATTACGAACTTTGAAATGGAAACTTCTGCACTTTATGGTTTAGGAAAGTTATTAAACCACCAGTGTTTAACCGCGTGTGTAATCATTGCAAACCGCGTCCGTAAGGAGTTTACCAGCGATTACAAAAAAAGTGTAGAGATATTAATACAAGAAAGTTTACAACGATTAACAACGTAATTGTTAAAAAAAACAAATCGAAGGTTAAAAATAGCTCCAATAAGGGGCTATTTTTGTTTTGTATGAAATACAATCATTCATTTAATCTATTAAGATATGATGATGCATATTCCAAACAATCATTGATATAATATCAAAACCTTGTATGAGACCTAAAAAAAACGAAATGAACCTAAAAGAAGTAATTGCCTTAATTACTTTATTGGATGATCCAGATGATGGAATTTACTGTGAGGTAAAAAATAGGTTTATTATTTTAGGGCCTCCTGCTATTCCGCATCTGGAAACCGCTTGGGAAAATAGTTTTGATGCGTTAATGCAAAAACGTATTGAAGGTATTATTCATACGATACAATTTAAGGCGCTTCAAAATGCCCTTAAATATTGGTCAGAAAACGAACAGGATGATTTATTTAAAGGCTGTTGTATTATTTCCAGATATCAATATCCTGATTTAGATGAAAATAAACTTAAAAAACAATTACAGCAAATTAAACAAGATGTGTGGTTGGAGTTGCATGATGATTTAACAGCGATTGAAAAAGTAAAAATCATCAATCATATTTTATTTGAAGTGCACCAGTTTGGGGGTAATATTTCAAATTACCATGCGCCTCAAAATTCTTTTATTAATGTTGTTTTAGAAACAAAAAAAGGAAACCCGGTTATGTTAAGTGTTGTATATGCGCTTATCTGCAAAGAGCTTGGTATACCTGTATATGGCGTTAACTTACCACAACATTTTGTGTTGGCTTATATTAATGATTTCGCCAATTTAATAGATCCATCTGACAAAACACTTTCTGATAATATTTTATTTTACGTCAATCCTTTTAGTAAAGGATTAATCTTTAACCATCAGGATGTTGATGCTTTTATTAAACAATTGAATATAGAGCCAGAAACAAAACATTATCTACCGTGTAGTAATTTAGATATTATTAAACGAATTATAAATAATCTTATTTCTTCATTTGATAAAATGGGTTACGCTGAAAAAGTAAAGGAATTAAAAGACTTAGAAAAACAATTATAGTGATTAGCTGTTTAAATTATAAGATAATTAGGTTATGAAAGGTATTGTATTTAAATCTTTCTTCTAATTTTATAGAGTACTAAATCAATCATTAAATGATCAAATTGACTCATCGTCAAATTTAATATATGAATCCAAAAGGAAAGTTAGTCATCATTGGTGGCGCTGTAGATAAAGGTAGTTTTACCGAAAAAAACTTTGATAAACAAGTAGAGAAAAATTTAAATTTTTTCGAAACCGGTATTTTACGCCGCATAATCAAAGAATCTAAACATAAAGAAAAATCTCGTATTGAAATTGTAACAACTGCATCCAAAATTCCAAAAGAAGTTGGCCCTGAATATGCACGAGCATTTGAATTTTTAGGAGCAAAAAATGTTGATGTATTATATATCGAAAATCGTGAGCATGCCTTGGATCAGAGCTCTGTTGATCGATTGCAAGCCGCGGATGTAGTTATGTTTACAGGTGGCGATCAACTACGTTTAACTTCTATTTTAGGCGGAACGCCTTTTCATAATTTGCTGCTTGAGAAGTATCATCACGAGGATTTTATTTTTGCAGGAACTTCAGCAGGTGCGGCAGCAGCTTCTAATAGTATGATTTATCAGGGTAGTAGTAGTGAAGCATTGTTAAAAGGCGAAGTGAAAATTACAAGTGGTTTAGGATTAATTGATGATATGATTATTGATACTCATTTTGTACATCGTGGTCGTATTGGTCGTTTATTTCAGGCTGTAGTTGGTAATCCACGAGTATTAGGTATAGGTTTAGGTGAAGATACAGGTGTTATCATTACAAATAAATCGCACATGGAGGCTATTGGTTCAGGGTTAATTATATTAGTGGATGGTAGACATATTAAAGACACTAATCTTACTCAAATAGAAATGGGACAGCCAATTTCAATTAAAAA
>JAYVDU010000168.1:0-1600 GCA_043749245.1 Bacteroidota bacterium
TGTACCTGTAGGGAATTCGCCGTAACCTAATATTCCTCCGCCGATATTGCCAATCCATATATTCATGTACCGAGTTACATCCCACGCATCATCTCCTCCCTGAGCAGTCGATTTAATTGCATTGTTAGTGCTAAAGGAGGCTACTGTGGTAGATTTATGAATAATACCCGTTGAAGCTAATCCGTTAGGATCACGTTGCGCTAAACAAAAGGTAATACCAACTCCACCCGCTACAGCCGTAAAGGTTGATGGTGTATTTGCTTTATCAGCGTTTAAGCGCTGAAAGTCATTATTCAATACAGCAAATTGTGATGTAGCTTGTGCATCCGATATATTTTGTCCGGCTGTATTATATACTACATGTATAACTACTGGTATAGTAATATTCGCCGTTTTTGCCGCTGTATTTAAAGTAGCTTGATTGTTTTGAATATACTGATTGATCATTTGATTATACTGTGTATAATCAGTTGCGTAATTAGGGCGCGTTTGAATTAAATAATTATGATAATCCATGGTTCCACAAGTTCTGTGAGAAGGCATTTGTGCAAATCCAGTTATTACAGAAAATGCTAGTAAAGCTGATGTAATTAATTTCTTCATAATACGATATGTTTAGTTATGATGAAATTAAACCATGCATTTTAGAATTCAAAAAAAACAAGGTCAAAAAAAAAAAAATTCGACGAATAGGGCCTAAATATTTAGTAAAACCCCGAAACCATTTTCAATAAAGGCTTGTATGAGATATGTTTAAACATTAAATTTATTAAAATCACTAAAAATAAATTCCAAAAACAGTAGGCTTTTTGGAGAAGTTTGGAGAAGAAGCTTTTTTGCAAGCAGATAAGCGTTTTGTTGCAATGCATTTATTTATCTAAAACTATTATACCAAACTTTTTTAAAAGATTTTTTTATAAAAAAAGTTACGTTATTTTATTTGAGAAAATTAAACAAAAAAGTCCTTCGTTAGCTTAACGAAGGACTTTTTTGTTTAGGTATATTTAAAACTATTCTTTAATAATATGTTTTACAACTTGATGTGAATCAGATATAATTCTGATAGAATACATTCCTTCTGCTAAATAAGTCATTACTATGGTTGAAATTGTATTAACTACTTTTTGGCTTACTATTAATTTACCAATCGCATCATATAACTCTATCGTAGTATTATCTAATGACAATGTATTTAAGTTAATATATATTAAATCTTTTGCAGGGTTAGGGTAAATAGATATTGCTGATGCATTAAAGGCTTCTGCGATACCTGTGCATAAACCAACTGATGCTGGTTGACTTGCCGAACTACTACAATTATTTGCATCTGTATAATAGTAAATAATAGTAAATGTTCCTGCGCCAGAAATCGCTGGTTTAAACGTAGAACCACTAACGCCTGTTCCTGTATAAGTACCGTTAGATGGACTTCCCATTAATATCACTGGAGAACTATTTACACACAATTGACTGATAGGGGCTAAAGAAACAACAGGTAGAGGATTAACTGTAATCGTTGCTGTTTGTGATGCTGCAGTTGAGCATCCTGTTAAATTGCCACTAACGGTATACACAGTTGTTCCTGTAGGGTTAACTGCAA
>JAYVDU010000169.1:0-1597 GCA_043749245.1 Bacteroidota bacterium
GTAGTTTGGATTGTGCGAACGAAATAATTTAACTAAGCCTTTATCTTGAATTTGATTAAATGAATGAAAGATCACAGAAGCCATTCGTCCTTTGTGAAATTCATTTGGTCCATACACATTAAAAAATTTAAAGCCTGACCATTTTGGAGGTGTTCTTGTTTGTGTGATTGCCCATTTATCAAAATCATTTTTACTATCGCCATAAGGATTTAACGGTTTTAATGAAGGGATTTTTGATTCATCATCATCATAACCAAATTCCCCTAAACCATACGTAGCAGCAGATGACGCGTATACCAAAGGAATAGCGTGAGATGTACAACTATTCCAAATAGCTTTTGTGTAATTTAAATTAAGTTCATTAAACAACTCTACATTAAATTCAGTAGTATCTGTACGCGCACCGATATGATACACAAACGTTACTTCGGCTGCATGTGATTTAAACCAATCTAAAAAAACAGAACGTTCCATTGTTTTAAAAAACTGTTTGGTATTATAATTTGCTTCTCTATCGGCATGCGAAAAATCATCTACCAAAAGTAAATCGGTGTATCCTTCTTTATTTAATTTAGAAACTAAACAACTTCCGATAAAGCCTGCGGCACCAGTAATTACAATCATTTTTCTTATTTAATGATGGTTAATTTTTTTGTAACCGCTCCGTTTTTAAAATCAACTTTCATCGTATAATTTCCTTGGGACAAAGAGCCTATACTCAGTGTTTGATTATTATTTCCAACAGAAGCGTTTAATGATTCTAAATACACTAATTCGCCTAAGGTATTATATACGGATACTTTTACGTTTTGTGTTTCTTGCAAAGAGTACGTTAATGTACACACATCGCTTGTGGGATTTGGAAATAGATTTAACTGAATAGCAGCCTTCGTTATATCCACTACTCCAACAATACTTTCAGGGTCAGTGGTTAATTTAACCTCAGCGGCATTTAATATATTTCGATGATTCGATGTGAAAGAATAACCAAACGTATTATCAGATACAACAGCTACCAAATAAATATTATTTGTATTAAATCTAAATGAATTACCAGCAACTGTTGGCAATGTGTATGTAAATGTTTTACTATAGGTTTGTCCGGAAGTTATTCCGCTAAATGGAATAACGCCTGGCGCCCCGTCGGGACCGTCTAATAGCCAATGAACTACATTTTGATGTTTATAATCGTTAGCGTCCATTAAATAAGTAGTTGGGTTGGAGCCTGCGCTAAGCACTGTGCCAACTTGATAGTAAGGTGATGTGTTAACGTTATATAAATAACTATGCTGGTTCCAGTTATTATCGGTCATATCATTAACCGGACCAAAAACATTATTTTCTTTCACATATAAATTGATACGATAATCTCCTTTTACATCACCAACAAAGGTAGTAGATACTGTTGCAATAATTTGACGAGTTACCGAGTTATAAGAAATGCCTGTAATAGTAACCGTTGCAGGAACAACCATTACTTTACGTTGAGCAAGGTATTTACTCCATTTTGCTCTATCTATAGATTGTTTTCCGTAATCAGAAAAATAATATCTATCAATAAATGCACTTGGAAAACCATTATCATTACTTGCTGCTA
>JAYVDU010000170.1:0-5598 GCA_043749245.1 Bacteroidota bacterium
GGTTTGCCTCAGCCTCGCAGAAGTACAAGCATTTGCAAAAGCGGTAGAAAGTTTTTTATTTTTTCTTTGCAAATGGCAATAAACAGTTATCTTCGTTAGGGGCTTTTCGGTAGAAAGTGTTTCAAACGTCGGCCGAAGCAAACCGCGAAAACGTTACCAGTAATGCGCCCAGAAATCTCCGTAGAAAATTTTTCGGTTGACAACAATGCTTTTTTCTGGACAATTAGAACAAGGTATCATAGTAACAGTTTGGGGAAATTGTTTTGTGGGTTATAGTATTTGCTAGTTAATTTTGTAAATTAAAATCGTCAACGATTTAATCTTTAATAATTTAATTTATAAATAATGAAAACATCTTTTCTTCAAAATGCATTGCGAATCTTGTTGGGTGCTCTTATGGTATTAGCAGGTATCGGTCATCTGACTTTTTTACGAACGGAGTTTTTGGCTCAAGTACCAAGATGGCTTCCTGACAATTCTACTTTTATGGACTTCGTAGTTTTATCATCCGGAGTTGCAGAAATTACGTTTGGATTGACAATGATATTTCTGGTAAAACATAGAATAAAAGTAGGTTTCGGCCTTGCTATTTTTTATGTCCTTATTTTTCCTGGAAACATTTCGCAATACACTAATGGGATTGATGCGTTTGGTTTAGATACGGACCAAAAACGATTCATCAGACTATTTTTCCAGCCAGTATTGATTCTTTGGGTGCTTTGGTCAACAGGAGCATTAAAGACAATTTTCAATAAAAATAAAGAAAAAATTTGAAGTAATTTTTATGATCACAAAAAAAACTAAAAACTGTGTTGCAAACAAACCATTCGGCAACCAAATAACCGCAGACAACTAACCGCATAATTACTCAGACACATGACTGTGTGTAAACTCTATAGGGCGCACTTCTGGTAACAGCACCTTAAAAAAAATGCGGGCGGAAGTATAAGTTTTTTGCCTACAAGTTGTCCCTATCGGGAAAGTCATTATATTTATGTAGGCAAAAAAGAGAACACGATTGTGTTTGGACTCAAATCATTTATTATCACCCACGTTTTTAGTCTATTAATGCATTTTTGAAAACCATTAATTTTTGAGTTGGCGTAATGTTCCCTTGTTGAAATAGATATTTACTATGTTTTTTTGGAAAAAAAACATAGTAAATATGAGTTATAAACCATCAAATTGGTCTCATTTTCATATCCAATAGCTGCTAAATATGTATTAGTTGATAAACCGGAGGTATTGACAACCACTCGCCGATTTTCGTTAACCACCAACGTTATTTGTTACATAGAGCACATCAATGGAGATAAGTCAATTAACTTACGATAAAGTTACCGTAAATGACAATAAAATGTTTATTAAATACATAAAATTACCTCCTTTAGGCGATAAATTTTTACCATATCTTCATACAACTTACTTCGACATTCAGCACCTTTGCCTGACAGTTAAACTCCGCTCAGTGTGACAGTTAAACTTCGCTCAGTGTGACAATAAAATCCTCTCAGCGTGACAATAAAACTATGCAATGGATGACAAAAAACCTAACCCTATTATTTTACGGCTTTAATTTCTACACGACGATTTTCTGCCTTACCATCCTTTGTTTCGTTAGTGGCAATAGGAAACGCAGAGCCTAATCCTTCCGCTTTTAAACGAACTACTTTTACTCCTTTTGAAACTAAATAAGTTTTTACCATATTAGCGCGCTCCAATGATATAATCTTGTTAATAGAGTCGGTGCCCATATTATCAGCATACCCTTCAATTTTAAATTTAATGGTTTTAAATTTATTCAACTGCACCACCGCATTATCTAAAGACTGTTTGGCTAAATCGTCCAAATTGGAATCGTTGGTTTTAAACTGTATGTTTTTTAAATATTTTTTTAGTTGTGTCGGATTTTTTAAATTGTCGTCCGTGTCAGTTAACGGTAATTTAGACTTTGCTAATTTCAAATCATTATAATTTTTTATAACCTCATCGTACTCTTCTTTCAACGCATCGTAATTGCTTTTACAGGCTTTAGCAATCACTAAATCTTCTTGTGTTTTTTTATAATTTTCTTTTAATTTTTTGAGTTTCATTACCGGATTGAAATCTCCATCAACTGTATTTAACTGCACCTTATCAGCATCTAAAGCTTTATACTCAAAAAAACCTGATGCATTTTTAGTAATGGTACTTATTGTTTTTCCATTACAATCGGATATAATAATTTTATCAGCTTTGATTTTTTTTGTCTCAGCCTCATCAAGCTTAAACGTGTAATTTTCTGTTGTTTTAATGTTAGGAAACATAAAATGCCCATTATTTGCGGTTTTTTGTGTTACCACCTCTCCATTCTCTTTTACGAGTTGTAAATTAATATCTGTAATTTGGAATTGATTTTTATTAAGTCCTGTAATTTTACCACAAACACTCACAAACTCAGGTGTTGCAGGTTCATTTTCTAACAATAACATCGATTGATCGATGGAGGCCATCTCTGCTTTTAAAGCCGAATCTTTATGTTCTAATTCATAAATATAATCAGAAAGTTTAATCACCTGATCATCGCTATATACTGTTTGTGCAAACATACCAGTGCTTACAGTTAAAAAAGTGCTAAGGGTAAAAATCAAATACTTCATATATTTTTGTTTTAAGCTTTAAAGATTAACGATATGTTATTTAACATAAATACGCTTAAGGTAAATTCTAGCAGCCTTTAAGCGTTTATTGTTTCCTGAAAATTTATAAACTACTCCGATGGAATGTTGCAAATAATTTGAACCTGTAGAAATTAAAGGCGATTGCAATCCAAATTTTCCAGTACCTTGAAGGTTAATACCCAATTGATTATCTAGTACCCAAATAGTTGCTCCTATACCCAAATTAAAAGTACCTGTTTGCGCATATCTAACTGTCGATCTTTGAGTGTAACCTAAACCTGCCATCAGATAAGGTTCTATGACATACTTTTTAGTTAAAATATATTTAGCGTTTATATCAAATGAAAAAATTGATTTATCAGATGTAAAGACCTCTCCATTAATAGTTTTTCCTGCTTTATAAATATTGTAGGCAAATGCTAATTCTAAATTCCAATTGTTGTTTAATTCTTTTTCAATGGCTAGTTTAGTTGGATAAGGGGGGAAGTTCCAACTATTCTTTACATCGAACAAATGAGAATAAGCTCTTCCATCATCATCAACTAAATTCCAAGCTAATTGAACACGCCAAGGTGTTTTAGTAATAAAATGCTTAAAGCCAAGTTTTTGCTTACAAGGAATTAATAAGGGGTGTTTTCTTTGAGCCAAAACAACCGTTGAAGCAAAAAGAAACAAAAAACTCACTAAAAATAAATGTCTATATTTCATTGTAAAATCATAAAGAGTAACGAAACTACTAAATTTAAAACAAATAACCGCACTCATCGCTCATTTTCGCCAGTAATATTGCGTATGCTCAAAAAACATCTTACCGTGAATCTATGAAATTAACGTTCTGTATGAAATTTATTTTTTCTGGTTGTAAAGCCATAGCGTCTTTTACCAAACTTAAATGGTTTTTTATCCGCAAACTGTCCTATGGTATACGTTATTCCCAATGAATGCTGCAAGTAATTGGATCCTGTTTTAATAAAGGGCGATTTTATTCCAAATTTAGCTAAGGATTGCAGGTTTAAACCAAAGCCTTCATAAATTAAAAAATCAAACCCCAAACCAATATTAGCGGTAGCAACATTGGTGTAAGGGCCAATGTTTCGGTATGTATAGCCAATGCCTATTGATGCAT
Organism: Bacteroidota bacterium; assembly: GCA_043749245.1. Classification (GTDB taxonomy): domain Bacteria; phylum Bacteroidota; class Bacteroidia; order B-17B0; family Aurantibacillaceae; genus UBA4416. The sequence goes on from JAYVDU010000170.1 coordinate 3,787, forward strand.
AGGGGCTGAACCATTCTTTAATTTTAATGATATTATTTAGGTGATATTTTCCTTGAATATCGACACTCATAAAAAGATGAGATGCATCATTTGTAATGCCATTAATGGTTTTACCTGTTTTATAATTATTAAAAGCCAAACAAAACTCTGCACTCCAGCCATGCTCCAACGATTTATCAATGGCTAATTTAGTGGGGTAGGGTGGTAAATTCCACGATTTTGATGCGTTAAATAAATCGTTAAATGGCTTACCATCATCATCTACCACGTTTCCGCCTAATTGAATAGTCCAGGGAGTATGCGATAAATAATAGCCAACAGTGGTTTTTTTAGATTTTGAAGAAGTGGGTATAGTCTGGGAAACCCCTTTAATAAAGCAGCATGAAAAAACAAGTAAAAGAAATAGCTTAGTAGTTAGCATCCAGCAAAATTAAGGCGTCTCTGTTTTATAACACATTGTCCTGTGGACTTACGTCTTTTGCCCTATGGACTTACGTTTTTTAAAAAACTTGTATCTTGCGCCACCACCCGATTTTTTCCCAACTGTATTAAATCTATAAATAATACTTAAGGAGTGTTGTAAATAATTAGCACCCGTTTTTATGAAGGGAGAATTAAGTCCGAATTTAGCCTGCGTTTGAATATTAATGCCTAACATATCATCATAAACCCATGCGTCAGCTCCAAAACCAACATTTGCAGTCATCACATTTTTATAATTAACAGCATCACGATAAGTATAACCATAACCATGAATTAAATAGACATCAAACCAAGTTTTTTCTTTAAAAAATTCATTGAAATTAAATTTACCTGATAAATCAAAACAGAAGTAATTTCCTGAAACTGTTCTTTGATCTCCGTTAATAATTTTACCCGTTTTAATTCTGTTATAATTGAATGCAAATTCTGCACTCCATCCATACATCAGCGTCTTTTCAATGGTGGCACGAGTTGGATAAGGCTGTATGTTCCATGATTTTTTCACATCAAATAAACCTTGAAAAGGTTTACCGTCATCATCAATCACGTTTCCTCCTAACCCCACAATCCATGGTGTTGGCTTTAAGTTTATAGCAGCAGTATTAAAAAATTTCTTTAACGAAAACTTGCTCTTTTGGGCCATTGCATTTGGCATCGATAAAATGCATGAAATGGCTATTAATAATATAATTATTTTTTTCATAAAAACTTCCTTTATTTAAAATAGGAATATAAAACTAATTCTTTTATTTGTAATATGCAAATGCTTGATTATTATTGACTTAATAAAATTATTCGATTTTTTATCAATTGAAAAACCAACTATGCCAAAGATTTTGGTTAAAAATAAAATAGTGGTTGCTAAATTAGAAATACAAACAAGAAATTTCCTTGTAATTCATTATTTAGAGTTTCCTCAGAAACTAAAAAATCGAGTAATATCAATACTTTAAAGACGTTTTCTATAAATCATCTGCAAGGTAAATAGTTGCAAAACGTTAGTAAATACATTTATTACGCTGCATTAAAATTATATTTACTACGCTTGCCGAAGTATGGTTACTGAGCCTGCAGAAGTATGGTTACTGAGCTAAGATGAAGTGCGGCATACATTGTTAAGTGCGGTAGGTTATGATAAATCGGTTTGAAGTCCTGGTTTTTCTGGCGTAGTTGAATCGCTGCATATTTGAGAGGGCTGAGCCTTGTCGCCCTTGTCTTGCTGAGCCTTATAATGGTCGAGTAGGCAAAGGGAATTTCACCCTAAGCCTCTCACAGAACCGTACGTGAACCTCTCAATTCATACGGCTCTTCTAACTTATTTTCCACCTC
>JAYVDU010000171.1:0-5590 GCA_043749245.1 Bacteroidota bacterium
TCTCACAAATATATTAGGAACTAAAACGGTGGCTGATTTAGCCGTCGAAAATAACGTCGAAAAATTTGTGATGATATCTACCGACAAGGCTGTTAATCCTACAAACGTAATGGGTGCTTCTAAACGCATTGCGGAGATTTACACACAGAGTTTAGGAAAAAATTCTACTTCGACAGGCTCAGTAACCAATACTAAATTTATTACAACTCGTTTTGGAAATGTATTAGGTTCTAACGGTTCGGTGATTCCTCGTTTTAAAAAGCAAATAGAGCAGGGCGGACCAATAACGATCACGCATCCCGATATCACTCGTTTTTTCATGACTATTCCAGAGGCTTGTCAATTAGTGTTAGAAGCAGGCTGTATGGGTAACGGAGGAGAGATTTTTGTATTTGATATGGGTAAGTCGGTGAAGATTGTTGATTTAGCAAGGAATATGATTAAGCTTTCCGGATTGAAAGAAAACACAGACATTAAAATTATTTATACGGGTTTACGTCCCGGTGAAAAATTGTACGAAGAATTATTAGCGAGCTCTGAAAATACGTTGCCAACACATCATAAACAAATATTAGTAGGTAAAGTACGCGAGTATGAATTTGCTGAGGTAACGCAATTCATTAACGAATTAATAGCGCTCTTTAACTCACAGGATAACAAACGCATTGTTGCTAAAATGAAAGACATCGTTCCCGAATTTGTGAGTAATAACTCGGTGTTTGAAACGTTGGATAAAAATTAGAGACGCGACATAGAAGATTTTACTATTAAATTTTTTGGTAATTATTGAAAATATAAATTAAATGGATAAACCACTTATAGGAAAATTTATAGCTGTAACTTCGACCTGTTTAATTGGTTGGGTTTTTTCATATATAGCAACAAACGTTTTTGAAAGCTATGCTTTTGGTCTTTTTATATGGTTGCCATTAGTAATGGGAGCGATGACAACAATTATTTATGGTTATAATAATCAAACAACAAAACGGTTTTTAAGATATTTATCATTTGTAAGTCTTGCTATTTTTTGCATTGGTTTATTAGCCTTTGCATTTGAAGGAGTTATTTGTATTGTAATGGCATTACCTGTTGGTCTTTTCTTTAACTGGCTTGGGCACTTGATAGGCTATGGGATTATAAATAAAAAAATAATTACAAATGTCCCAACATCATTAAGTATTTTAATTTTATCAGTTCCTATAATTATGGGCTTTGAAACTGTAACGGCCAATAAAGAAGAAATTGCCAATCCAATTATAACATCAATTGAAATTAATGCACCAATTGAAACAGTTTGGAAGAACGTCATTCAATTTCCTCAATTACCTGAACCTACAGAATTTATATTTAAAACAGGAATAGCATACCCAATAAATGCCACTATTATTGGTAAAGGCGTTGGAGCGGTTAGGCATTGTAATTTTACTACAGGAAGTTTTGTTGAGCCTATAACTGAATGGAACGAACCAAATCTATTGAAATTTGATGTTGTGGATCAACCAGAACCAATGAAAGAATTAAGTTTTTATGACCTACATCCAAATCATTTACACGGTTTTTTTGTTTCAAAAAAAGGACAGTTTAAATTGACAGCATTACCGAATGGCAATACCTTATTAGAAGGGACAACCTGGTATTATAATAAAATTAAACCGGCAATATATTGGAATCTTTGGAGTGATAATATTATTCATAAAATACACGACCGTGTTTTAACACACATAAAAAGTGTATCAGAAAAAAGTATTTAAAAATGCTTCTAATAATATTAAAACAAACGTCATTATATTAGAGATAATGGCAAATTATTTGAAATAAAATAAATCTTAATCAATCATAACAGTCAGCGTTATCTGTGTTCAATAAACCATACAATTATTATAAAAATAAATCTTAATCAATCATAACAATCAGCGTTATCTGCGTTCAATAAAATATACACTATGAAAAAAATTATTGTCTTTCTTCTTATTACAAATACGATGATGGCTCAAAAAATGCCAACAGCCGGTATTGCAGAGCTTAAACAACCAAAGCTTGTAATAGGAATTGTGGTTGATCAAATGCGCCACGATTATATTTACCGTTATTGGAATAAGTTTGGAAATGGTGGATTCAAAAAAATAATTACCGATGGTTATTTTTATAAAAATGCGCATTTCAATTATGTACCTACTTATACAGGTCCAGGCCATGCTTCTATTTATACAGGAACTAGCCCAGCTACGCATGGCATAATCGCTAATGATTGGTGGGTAAAAGATTCGAGTAAGATGACTTATTGTACTGATGATAAATCAGTAAAATCAATTGGAACCGATAGCAAGGCAGGTTTAATGTCGCCTAAAAATTTACTAACGACTACTATAGGTGATGAGTTGAAATTAGCAACCAGTCAGCAATCCAAAGTATTTGCGATTTCATTAAAAGATAGAAGTTCTATATTGCCCGCAGGACATAGTGCTAATGGCGCTTTTTGGTTTGATGGTAGTAATGGCAAATTTATTTCGAGCTCACATTATATGATTCAATTACCAACTTGGTTAAATGAATTTAATAATTTGCAATTACCAAAAAAATATTTATCAGGTGGCTGGAATACTTTGTATCCATTGGCTAATTACACGGAGAGTATTGCTGATAATAATAATTATGAGCAAGCACCTAATAAAAAAGATACGGCTATTTTTCCGTACGAATACAAAAAACAATTAGATAAGAGTAATTATGAAATTCTTAAAGCAACTCCTTTCGGAAATACTATTACCAAAGATTTAGCGATTGCTTGCTTAAAAGCTGAGCAGTTGGGTAAGGGCAAGCAAACAGATATGCTATGTGTCAGCTTTTCGTCAACAGATTATGTAGGTCATTCGTATGGTCCGCGCAGTGTGGAGATTGAAGATGTGTACTTGCGTTTGGATAAAGATTTAGAAGAACTATTGACTTACTTGAATACGAACATTGGCAAAGATAATTACATCTTGTTTTTAACAGCCGATCACGGAGCATCTGATATACCAGCGCATTTGAAGGATTTAAAAATACCAGGAGGTTATATGCATAAAGAAGATCTGAAGAAAAAAATACAAACTTATTGTCAAAATGTATATGGCGATAGTTTAGTAGCAGCTTTAGAAAATCAACAAATTTTTTTAAACGAAGCTAAACTCTTAGCAATGAAACTGAATAAGTTTTCGGTAGAACATACGCTGGCTAATTTCATGTTAACCATCAATGGCGTTGCTGAGGCTTATCCATCAGAGGCTTTAAAGTATGAGAATTATACGGATGGTACATTCAAATATTTAATTCAAAAAGGCTATAACCATGTGCGAAGTGGTAACGTAGCGTTTAGTTACAATCCAGCATGGATGGAGTATCAGCATAAGGGCACCACACACGGCGCTTCTTATAGCTATGATACACATGTGCCATTATTATTTTATGGTATGGAAATTCCCAAAGGTAGTTCGGTTAAAAAAGTAAATATTGTTGATATAGCCCCAACGGTTTCTACGATGTTGCATATCTCCTTCCCGAATGGCACAACTGGTAAGCCTTTAGAAGAATTGTTTGTTAAATAATTTAGGTAAAAGTACTATACCAAAAGTTAAGAGAAGTAAATCATCAAAAATCAGACATTGCTAAAGCGCTTTTAATGAACGAAATAGCTTGAATTTTAAGAAAATATTGAATAGAATAAGAGCGTAGGGCTGTCAAAAATGCGAGCAAAGAAGGGGTGAAACGAGAATTCAAGGATTTAGCGGAGCGTAAAATCCGTAGAATTCCGTGAGGAGCTCGGGGCATATTTTTGACTTGTCACGCCAAGGCGTGATTGTTTCTTTTTCATATAAGGAAAAAGATAGAAAGAAATATGACCGCTAAATATCACTATAACCGATAAAAATTGGCGTTAATGTTTCCTAAATAATCCCTATCTTTGCAAAAAAATAGAATACCAAGTAATGAAAAAAATTATTGAACATCGTAAACTTTTAGGAGTTGATAAAGCAGTTACATTAAGCGAGTTAAAAAGCGTTTACCGTAATTTTATGAAAGAATTTCATCCTGATAAAGTTCAGGATAACGAAGAGCTTAAATTAGAAGTTGAAGAGAAAAGTAAACGTATCATTGAAGCGTATCATTTTTTAGTAAGCATTGCTCCTGAAACACTAGAATCAACGCTTGGCGAATACAATAACACAACTACGAATGCTAATATTTCTGATATTAACTATACAGGAAAACGATTAAAAATCAGTTTTAATGATGGAAGCGTATATGAATATTTTGGTGTGCCCGAAAACACGTATGCTAAATTAGTGAATGCAGATTCGCAAGGACGTTTTGCAAGAAGACATATTTATACCTCTTTCTTGTATCGTAACGTGAGTAAAACAACGTTAGTTTTATAGTCTATTATTTTCTTTTGCTTGAACAAAAGAAACAAAAGTCAAGGCGAAAAGCCATATCCATTTTTTCTTCGCTCAAAAAGCCTTCGCAGCACCGCCAGAAAAATCTGTATATCGCTCTTTTTATTCATGTTTTCATTATTTTACTTTTCGGTATAAATGAGTGCTTCGCAATTCGCCAAAACCAGCCGCACCACGTTGCACTGAGCTTGTCGAAGTGTTACCAACGTATGCGTTAGTTTATTTAACTCAATTCCACTGAAAATATCGAAGAACCGAAAACGGTGTGCCGAATAAGAAAGCTCCAAGTTCGAGGCTTGCGTAACGAAGAAATTGTAGTTTTCTTGCTGACACTAGTTATGAATTTATGATTTTTTCAATCAGCGTATTGAGTTCATCTGCTCTAAATACGACCATTGCGTGCGAACCATCTTTAATTAAATAATCTGCCTTCACGTAGCGATGAGATAATAATTTATCATTGGTGCCGTGTATATGAACAACGTTTTTAGGTAACGTTTGATTTTTCCAATTAACAATAATGTTGATGCAATACTTAAAATAATTTTCTTTCATTTGATTAAACATTCCCAAAAACTCAGGAATATAAGCCTTTCCAAAGCCTACAAACCATCGGCCGTGGTATGCTAATTGACGATGGTATCGTTCGCTTAGTAATAAATGAAGAGGTAGGTGCTTAAGTGTTTTTATAAACCACGGTAATTCTTGACGTGTTTTACTGGTTGAAATTAAAATTGTTTTTTCTGGAATAATATACTTACAAAGTTCTGTACAAATCATCCCGCCAAACGAAACACCCATTAAATAAAAGGGTTTCGACGTATCTATTTGTGGAATAAATTTTTTAGCATACGATTGCATCGTGTCGTTTTTATCGGGCAAAGGCCAGTCTAAAACAACAACTTCCGCTTGTTTTATTGTGATGTTGATATATAACTCTTCCGTTGTTCCTAAGCCAGGAATTGCGTAAATTTTTAGCATTGTAGTTTTATATTACTCCCAAACAGTCCATCTAGCGGGGTTATAATCAATTTGCTTAATGTTACAGCCAACAACTTTATAATGCGATGTTTTTTCTTTATGTAAAAAAATAGCTAAAGTTAATTGCTGTTTTTTCCATTTTTCGAATTCCGAACCTACAAAAAATTCTAAATAAA
>JAYVDU010000172.1:0-5568 GCA_043749245.1 Bacteroidota bacterium
TGGAATAGATGGTTTCATGTGTGTTTATAAAAACGTAAAAATATACATTTAAAGATAGCTTTCAAAGGCAAAAAAGAGACATAAAAAAAGAGTCCGATAAATCGGACTCTTAAATTAATATTTACGAAAATTATTTTAATTTTATTTCTTCCGCCTGTAATACCTCATAGTATGTTGGACTAGCAACGTCAGCATCATAAATATAAGTAACCACATGACATTTTGAAGGCTTAAAATTTGAATTAATTTGAAACACATTCATTGTTTTTGTTTTACTTGTATTTAATAATGCACCTGTTGTAAAAATAGTATCGCCAAAGGCACTATTGAGAGTGCCTCTTAATACATGGTTAAATTGATAATTTAAATTCTGTTGAGACCCATTAGGAAGACTGTAGTCTAATTGCTCGGCAATAATACTATCCTCTGTTAACAACACAACAAATTTATAAGTTCCCGTATTATTTGTTAATGATTTCACTGTTATCGAAGTGTTCAATAATAGACTGCCCGTATTATATTTATATTTTATTTTAATTTGAAACTTAGCAGGAATTGCGATTATGCTTGCCACCTCTGTTCCCCATGACGACCATTGTTTAATAAAAGAACCTGTTCCAAATCCCACTCGGTTAATAAGTCCATTAGGCAAACCTGCTGCAGAATTGCCAAACAAACCATCGTAAGTAGTTCCTTCCGTAGTTTTAAAATCAGTAGGGTAGGTAGCGCTTGTATTAGCAAAATAACCTACGTGTATAGCTATAGGTATAATTTTATTTGGATATGTACTCTCTAAAGAAAATAATTTTTGAGCTGCCGCTGGACAATTTCCGCATTTATGACCTGTATAATCTTCTACCATCGCTTTTCGCTGAGAAGGATTCGAACTAATGATGGAATCTGTTAAATCAACACCAGCACCTCCAGCTGTTCCACTTGCTGCCGTTGAGGGAGGAATGGCATTGTTTACATAATCGCAACTTACTATAAACGTGGCAATAATGAGAAGTGAACCAAAAAATGAACTATATTTTTTCATGATATATTGATTTTAAAAAAAATTAAAAACTTGATGATATACTAATATTAAACCCACTGGACGCAGGCACAAAACGACACACACCACCTGCGCAAAAAATACCTTGACGTTGACGGCCATAACTAATTGAGATGCGCGTTGGGCCATTTACATAGCCAATACTGCCATAGTAATAATGCAATTGTTTATTAGGTGTTGGATTATTATAATTGTATTGATCTGCAATAACTATAAACCAGTTCGATGTTGGCGTCCACTCAACTAATTCAGTGATCCAAGAGCCCGTATTATTAGTAATATTTTTATCTCCTTTCGGATCGAACTGTGCGTTTTTATAATCATATTTTCCAAAAAAACCTTGTGTTTCAAAACGAATAGCAGAGCCTGTTTTGTAACGATACGTAATATCAATCACACCAATATTTGAATGAACATCTGGATGCTCTTCTTTATCAAGCGTGTTGAATTGCACAACAGATTGATTTAAGAATTGATTCGCATACATAAACGTCATCTTTAATTTTTTACTGAATTTTTTATTGATTTCAATATTGATATCATGAAAATATTCATTACCAACATTTCCATAATTTGTAGAATAATTCAAATGACGGGTAGAGTCTGAAGCGCCTGTCCCCAGGGTATCTAATCCATAAAACACAGAACCATTTAAGGATATGTCCATGCCGTATTTTCCACCTAACCAACTCCCTTTTTTAACTTTGTATTGAATTTCTCCCATACCGCCAACTTCTCCATTAGCTTGGGAAGCGTAAGGATAATAGGCAGCCATCATATAGGTATGTGCCTTCGTTAACGATGGTTGATAGTTAATCATATCAATGGTATTCGTTGCATTTCTATCACTTCTAAAGCTCATGTTATCAATCATTTTACCGGTTAATAAAACAGAGAAGCCTTTCGTTGCATAAGAAGTCGTTGCAATTATTGCTCTACCTGATTTATATGAAAAATGATTTTGATAAGAGGGATCGTTTATTTTATAGGCATACTCTGTATTAAAATTAAATCCACCTCTGATAATTGTTAAGCGGCCAGCCATATTACCAACGTTTTCAGGCAATACCAGAGTAGGATCGTTATCCGCTTGATATTTACTTACGAAACTTCCTCCAAAAATTACTTTAGTTTTTGAGTTTTTAAAAATCGAATCGAATAATTCAGTAACGTTTATTTCCGCATCAAAACCACGAACCACGCCTGGCGACAGTGAAAAATACGTTCGTTGCTTGCCTACTAAGCCCTTAAGTCTAATACCATTTTTTGGCGAAAAAATAACACGTATGCCATCCAAAGCGTTATCATATAATAATCCTCTGTCTTCGTAACTACGAAGTGTTAAGCCACTTCCAAATTGTTCGTAGAAATTACCAACAGTTATATCGATATCTTTATGTTTATATCGCGCATAACGGTATGGAATACCTGAACCATTATATCCCGGTAAGTAGCCTATTAATGGGGGATTATAGCTTTCGTATCTAAACCCTGCACTAAAATCACCAATAGTATAATTAATGTTACCAAAAGCATTGTATCGAAAAACTTGAGTGCCAGGGTCTGCTTTAATAGCCGTATCTTTTTGGTAATTAGCGGCGTCTATTTGAAAATTACCATTAACTGCCTGAAGGGCTTGTGGTATCTGCGCAAAGACATTAGCATTAAATAATGCAGTAGCAAAAAAAGTAAGAGTAAGTGTTTTTGTAAATTTTAGTGTCATAGTTTTAATCGTCGTAGTTATGCTATTCGAAATTTGTACTTGAAGAAGTAACGCGTTAATGTGTTATTTTTTCGCCTTTAGCAAGCTTTCGCACGTATTCAAATAATTTATCTTCGTCGCCTTCTGCATACGAATTATGGCTCCATACAATTTGTCCATTACCATCAATTAAAAAGGTATGAGGTACATTATTCACATTCATCGCTCTTTTAAAATCCTGATTTTCATCCATGTATACCTCGTACTCCCACCCTTTTGATTTCACATCCGTAACAACCTTACTTGCAGTACGCGCATCATCAATAGAAATAGCAATTAATTTAACCCCTGTTTCTTTTACCAACTCGGCATACTCTTCATGTATTGCATCTAATTCTTTTTTACAGGGTTTGCACCAAGTAGCCCAAAAGCTAATAATCATTGGTTTTCCATTATTCGAAATCGTATTTGAATTAATGGTTGACCCATCTAATTTTTTGATAGTAGCAGACGGTAACTTTCCGCCATCAAATTTTGTAAAGGCAGAAAACAATAGGATAAGTGAGGATGATAGGATAAGTGATTTTTTCATATGTAAATATTATTGTATTTTAGTTGTTATTAAAATACGCCTTTTATCTTCCTTCGTGCTTGTAAGATTCGGCACAAGGCTATTTCATTTTGACTAATTTTAACTTTAACAAATATAAGGATTTAGAGTTGTTTGTTAGGTAATAAAAGTGCCATAATAGTTTATGTAAATTGGATTCTTAAACTACTTTGGCTCTCCGACAAAAACAGTGGTAACCAATCTATCGGTATTATTTTTTTTATTATCTTTTGCTTGACCAAAAGAAACAATCACGCCTTGGAGTGACAAGGCGAAAAGCCATATCCATTTTTTCTTCGCTCCAAAAGCCTGCCCACTGTTTGCTATAAAAACAAAATTTCGCTCCCTTCGTTCACGCCTATCGCACAATTACCAAGGTATGCGTTTATTGATTTAACTCAATCCGATAGCTATCGAATTTACTAAAAATGTCGAAGAACGACTACTTTTTATAAAATGACGCATCATTTAACTCAATTTTTCTACTACCTTTAAAGCCTCAAAAAAAATCAATATTATGTCAGAAGTAGGAAGACAAATCATTTATAGTATGGTTAATGTATCCAAGATACATCCACCACAAAAACAAGTATTAAAGGATATTTATATCTCCTTTTATTATGGGGCAAAAATAGGCGTATTAGGTTTAAACGGCTCGGGTAAATCATCGTTATTACGCATTATGGCGGGTATTGATAAAGATTACTTAGGAGAAATTGCTCAATCGCCGGGTTATTCCATTGGCCTGCTAGAACAAGAGCCTCAATTAGACGAAAGCAAAACGGTTATAGAAATCGTTCGTGAAGGTGCACAAAAACACGTGGATATTTTAAATGAATTTGAAGAAGTAAACAATAAGTTTATGGACGAAGAGATTTTGAATGATCCGGATAAAATGGATAAACTCATTAATCGTCAGGCACAGCTACAAGATTTAATTGATCAGCATGATTTATGGAATTTAGATACTCGTTTAGAATTAGCGATGGATGCGCTTCGTTGCCCAGAAAGCAACACGCCCATTAATATTTTATCGGGTGGTGAGCGTCGTCGTGTGGCTTTGTGTCGTTTGTTATTACAAGAACCTGATATTTTATTACTAGATGAGCCTACTAATCACTTGGATGCTGAAAGCGTTGATTGGTTAGAACAACATTTACAACAATACAAAGGAACTGTTATTGCAGTAACGCATGATCGTTACTTCCTTGATAATGTAGCGGGTTGGATTTTAGAATTAGATCGTGGGGAAGGTATTCCCTGGAAAGGCAACTATTCATCATGGTTAGAGCAAAAAGGAAATCGTTTAAAACAAGAAGAGAAAACAGAAAGCAAGCGTCAAAAAACATTAGCGCGTGAGTTAGACTGGGTTCGTCAAGGTGTAAAGGGACGTGGCGTAAAGCAAAAAGCCCGTTTGAATAACTACGATAAAATGATGAACGAAGATATTAAGGATAAAGAAGAACGTTTAGAAATCTTTATTCCTAATGGTCCTCGTTTGGGTAATGAAGTGATTGAATCTATTGGAGTTGCTAAAGGTTTTGGAGACAGATTATTATATGAGGGATTAAATTTTAAACTCCCACCTGCTGGAATCGTTGGTATTATTGGGCCAAACGGTGCTGGTAAAACAACGTTGTTCCGAATGATTATGGGCGAAGAAATACCAAATAGCGGTGAGTTTAAAGTTGGGCCAACCGTAAAAATTTCTTACGTTGATCAATCACACGCAGAATTAGATCCAAATAAAACCGTGTATGATGTATTAAGTGGAGGGCTTGATAATATTATACTTGGTGGCAAACCAATGAATGCACGAGCATATATTTCTCGCTTTAACTTTGCAGGTAGCGATCAAGGTAAAAAAGTATCGGTATTATCGGGTGGAGAGCGTAACCGTTTACATTTAGCGATGGCTTTAAAAAATGAAGGTAACGTTTTGTTACTCGATGAGCCTACCAATGATTTAGATGTAAATACCTTACGTGCCTTGGAAGAAGGTTTAGAAAACTTTGCAGGCTGTGCGGTTATTATTAGTCACGATAGATGGTTTTTAGACCGAGTATGCACGCACATCCTAGCCTTTGAAGGCGATAGCAGCGTATATTGGTTTGAAGGTGGTTATAGTGAATACGAAGAAAATAAAAAGAAACGTTTAGGTAACGTAGAACCAAAAAGACCGAGGTACAAAAAACTAAC
>JAYVDU010000173.1:0-1587 GCA_043749245.1 Bacteroidota bacterium
ATTGAAGGGTTGGTTTCCGAATTACAATCCAATACGTATAGCCCAACCATCAAGGCAAACGGAGAAGCTACCATCACAAACATTAAAGCAAAATTTAAACAATCTGAAAAAGAATTAAATATACCTGAAGGAAAAGTAAGTTTAAATGAACGCCACTTAAATATTTTTGGATTAAAATTAATCAAAGGAAACTCTGATGTGATGCTGGTTGGCGAGATGCCTGATTTTTTAGGTTACTTGTTTGATACCAAAACACCTTTAGCTATTATTGCTAATATAACCAGCAATAACATACAATTAGAAGATTTTATTTTTGCGAGTAAATCAGGAGGTTCCTCTGAAGGCATTAGTATTCCTGATAATTTCGACTTTAAGATTAATGTGAACATCAACAATTTTACGTTTGGAAAATTCATAGCAGATAATATTAAAGGAACTGTCTTACTGAAAAATCAAAAAATTGCTTTGAAAGACATAACATTAAATGCTACTGATGGAGCCATTAAATTAAATGCCTTTGCAGATGCCAGTTCTGAAAATATTAAAATTTCTGGTGACTGTGAATTACAAAAATTAAATATTCAAAAATTGTTTACTCAGCTAAATAATTTTGGACAAACTACTTTGCAAGACAAACATCTACGTGGCTATATTACCGCCAATGTTGATTTTACAGGGACTTGGAATAAAAAATTAGAAGTGGATTTGAATTCTATTAATGCCACTAGTTCTATATTAATTGAACGTGGAGAGTTGATCGGTTTTAAACCACTTGAAAGTTTGGCTAAATATATAGATGTAAACGAATTGAAATTGATTAAATTTTCGACTTTACAAAGTGCTATTGAAATTAAAAATAAAGTCATAACCATACCTAGAACTTCTATTAAATCATCTGCTATTAATATGGAATTATGGGGCAAACATGGATTTGATAATGTGATTGACTATCATATACAATTATTATTAAGTGAAATTTTATCTAAAAAACCACGTACTAATAAAAATTTTGATGAAGAATTATCCTTAGTAGAAAATGATCCAGAAAACCGTCGTTCGGTATTTATAGTGATGTCTGGGCCTATTGATAACCCAAGTATTAAATACGATAAAAAAGGTGCTAAGGAAAAAATAAAACAAGATATAAAACAAGAAAAACAAACACTTAAAAACATCTTAAAAGAAGAGTTTGGCCTGTTTAAAAAAGACAGCACTAAGCTTAAAGAAACTGAAAAAGCAAATCAGTCTTTTAAAATTCAATTTGGTGATGACGCCAAAAAGAAGGACAAGCCTCTAACGCCAAAGAAAAAAGAAGAGGAAGATGATTTTTAAGCGCCTGCTAACGGTTTCTCGCTAAGCAACGGTTTGAATCACGCCATAGTGTGATTACCGAAAAGCCACTAACGAAGATAACTGTTTATTGCCATTTGCAAAGCGAAAATAATTGTCTTTCGTGGAGCGACTGATTTTGCAAATGCTTACACTAATGCCCACATTTTTGGTAGGTGCGGTTATGTTTCAGTGCGCTTTATTTAGTTTACACTGTTACGTGTCTGCATATTTTTTTTTGATTTTAGTTGGTCAGTC
>JAYVDU010000174.1:0-5551 GCA_043749245.1 Bacteroidota bacterium
TAGCCGAGAAACTGCTATTTTAATGATGGCAGACGGTGTTGAAGCCGCTTCGCGAAGTATAAAAAAATATGATGCCATTGCCATTGATGATTTGGTAGATCGTATCATCAATCATCAAATCAACGAAAATCAATTTATCAATGCCGACATTACCTTTAGAGATATCAATCAGATAAAAAAGATTTTCAAAAAACGGTTGATGAATATTTACCACGTACGCATTGAATACCCGCGTTAAGCTTGGTGGGGCTACCTAATCAAATTAACAACACCTGTTTGTTGGAACTCGGCTGTGCGTTTGGCTGGCGAGGTAGATTGATATATGATAACATAGGCATACACGCCGAGTTCGCATTCGTGATTATGAAACGTACCATCCCAACTGTAATTATTGCTGGCATTGCCGCTAAATAGTTTTTGCCCCCAACGGTCGTAAATATATAATTCGCTAATATCTTGATTTATAAATACAGGCCTCCATGCATCGTTTAGCCCATCTCCATTGGGTGTAAAGCTATTGGGTATCCATATACTTAAGGTTGTATCAGGAGGGCAAGCCGTTACAATAATAGTATTACTATGTATTGTTCCACATTTGTAAGTTACATACATACTATAAGCACCGCTTGTAATAGCAGTAATGGCGGACGTTGTAGCCTCAGTACTCCAATTATAATTTGGTAACGTAGCATAAGGTGTTTTTATAACCAATGGTATATCAAAACCTTTGCGGCAAATGTTAGTGTCGATGCCTATGTTTAGTATTAAATTAGGCACACTATCGTATTTTATAACAACGGTATCTTGTTGGTTACCGCACCCATGCTGTGCCATTAAAATATACGTACCCGCTTGTGTTACTGTAATACTGGGTGTGGTAGCGCCGGTGTTCCAATGGTAAGTTGCAAACACGGTATTGCTTTTAATAGTTAGTTGCTCACCTTTGCATAACGTTGTATCATTTCTTAATAGTAGTTTAGGTATTATAGGTGTTTTAATAATAATGGTATCAGTGATGCTACCACAGCCATTAGCCACGCAACGCACCCAATATTTACCAGCCTGTGTTATGTTGATGCTTTGTGTGTTAACAGCTCCATTGCTCCACAACACACTATCATAGCCCAAAGGAGCTGTTAATGTAAATGGAAAATTTTGCAAGCACAAGGTTGTATCTCTGCCTAAGTTTGGTTTAGCTAAAGTAAAAGGCGTAACCGATACATCATCCAAAAAATAATCTAATCTATATAAGTTACCAGCCCATAATGTATATAATTGCGTATTGGCAAAATCATTAAAATTCCCAATAGTAATATGCCGCTCGCCACCATGAGCTTTGTATATGCCGCTTATTTGCGTCCAATTAATAGTATCAATTATAAAGGCATTATTTTTTATTTGAGGCGTAAAACCAACTAAATAATGATTATAGCCATTATTCCAATTTAATAAGGTGTCGTTGATGTAGGCGTCGATATTTTTTGTTGCGGAATTACTACCTGAATAAATCGTATTTGAATTAGTAACAATACCATTTGTAGCTCTGCTTACCCAATAGCTCACGCAATACAAACTATCTTTTAGTAAGGGGTTAGTAAAAGTGCCTTGTGCATAATCTCTTAAATTATTTAATCCAGCTTGCCCACATGTCATTACAGAAGCAAAACCATTACCAGTGCGGGGGGGGCGGTAACCAATTACTGTTAACGGTGCGCCTGAAAAGTATGGAAGTCCACAAGTATTAAAAACTTGCGTACTCGTGGTATCAAAGCCCCACCAATCGTTTACATACCAATTTAACGGACTGCTAGTAAGATTTGGACAGGATGTAATACTTTCAAAACTGGGATTTTTAACTAGGTTTTGGGCATTAATGCGCAAGCTTACTACTAAAAAAAGCAAACAAAAAAAAGAGGTATGTTTTTTTAAGTAGGGCATTCTTTAGTTGCAAAGTTTAAAAAGTTAGTGAGCTTAAAAAGTTGGGAAGTTAAAATTAAATATATATATTTTATAAAACCCCAACACAGCTATAACGCTGTAAATTGGGGTTTATTGTGTGGTGATAATAATTAGTCCTCACCCCTAGCCCATCTCCAAAGGAGAGGGGGATAGAGACATGAGTAGATAAGTTATTTTGTAATATTTAAAGTACCTGTTTTGTTAATGGTATTAGAGTTTATTTTGTAAGTGTAAATACCAGTTGGTAAGTTCGCACTATTAAACTCAAGGGTATGTGTTCCTTTACTCAAGGCTTGGTTAGTAGCTAAAGAAGCGACTTTTTTGCCCATTACATCGTATACGTCAATGGTATATACATCGTCAACCTCGCTGCTTAAGGCAAAATTTACTAACGTAGTACTTGGGTTTGGGTATACTAACAAGTTAGTTTGTAAAACGTCGTCGGCTATAGCCAAAGCATTAGGGTTTGCCATGCGGGCATAACCATTATTAACATACAAATAACTAAACGCTGAGGCGCTACTGCAAGGGTTACTTAAAGTAACTGTCAATTTATAATAATTACCTACACTATTTAAGCCGTTAGTGTAACCCCAATAGCCTGTGTAACCGCTATATGCAGGGCTAGTAGAAGTGCAAAATCCGCCGCCAGGCACTACAGGGCTCCAAGCTGCTGCACTCACACATAATGAATTTAGTAGTTGTGTAGATACCGATGAAATATTACTGGTAGCTGTTGTGGTGTTATAAATATTTTTAATATATAAACCTGTGTTATCAACTCGATCTATCGTTACATTATAATTACTTACACTACCAGTACTGCCACTGATGCGGAAGCCTGCTGTTAAGGCGCCAGTTAATATTGGCGAGCTAATATTAGTAGATGCTGGCAAATAGGTGTCGGATGGGCTTGTAAAATAGGTATTGTAAATTTCGAGTAATGGATTAGGCAGTACTGCTTCTAATAAATTAAAAATACCGCTTTTAGTACTAATGTTGCCACATACATCTTGTACAGAAACGGATACGCTATAGCTTCCAGCATGTGAGCTTATTAATGAGTTGTTATATACATCGTATAAATTAGAGATAAGTAAACTTGCGGGTACTGCACCACTAACCCAAGTTCCTACATAATTTAATGCCGTTGGGTCGGTACTTAAAGGAATGTTTACGCAACTTCCATCCAATTTATGAATTTCTATTTTATATGAGGATGTGGTTGTGATACCATTAAGATAAGTTGCATTTAAATTAATGGGCGCACAGTTGTATAATGATGGATTACCGGTAGAGCAAGTAGCACCCAGTACTTGGCTATTTAGCGTAATGCCTGTAAGTGCTACATATTGTTGACCTGTAAATGATGTATAATCTTCGCCGTCTATTTGATCGGGTAAGGTGTATACACCGCCAACCCCATAAATAGTACTGCTTGGGTTACTACCTGTAGATATTGGTGTAACAACGCTTGTGTTTAAATCTAATTGTAATATTCTAGGGCTTAATTTCCATCCATGCACTGATAGCATAGAACCATTTTTAGCTAATTCTAAAAAGGTGTTACTATAATCGTAAGCAATAGAGGGGACAACAGCGGTTACTACTTGTGTGCCAGTATTTATTTTAGCCAAAGTACTCGCTCCAAAAACACCGCCTGCTACGTATAAATTGGGATAGCCCGGTGTTTTATCAAACTCTAAGCCTTTAATGGCATTGAGAGTGTATGAATGATAAGTTCCATTAAAATTACCTGAGGTTAAATCAGCTATATATACCTTGTCCCCAGTAGAGTTATACAGAGGATTATAGTTACTCCATGCTAATTTACTTCCATCAGGCGAAAGCTCTAGCTCCATGGTACCATAATCCGTACCAACTAACGTACCAATAGTGCCAAAAGCAAAAGGGTTAGCAATGCCTGTGTTTGTAATGTCGTATTTGGTAATGCTATTAGTAGATACATAAGAGGTGCCACCAGCTACATACAGGTAACGCTTAGCAGTGCTACCGCTACCGCTTACAATTTTAGAAACCGCAATGCCACCCGGTATATCACCACAGGCGCCAATACCAAAGGCTTGGTATCCCGAAAAAAACACACCATTACATGTGTTAGAATAAGGTCCGCTAGCATTAGTAACCTTTACTACACCGGCTGTAACATTAATTTTAGTATAAAAAGCATAACTCCCCGAGTTTGGGCTTGTTTTAATGAATATAGCATAATAATCGTTGCAAGAGCCAGGCACTGGTACAATTGCTACTTCGCGAAGTGTTTGTAATAGATAACCGCCCGTGCAACTACCGCCTATATATCCACCACCAAGTTGTCCAACTATAACTCCAGAGGCATTGAATACATTTTCGTCTTTAATGTAAAACAACACATTACCGTTTACATCAAAAGCACCATTTGATAAGCTATAAGCATCAGTTGTTGGCGCTCCACTATATAATGGCGAAGTGGTTAAAAAAGAACCTTGATTATTTAGTTTTACTGGAGGCGTAGCCATGTAATTCATTTGCGAGAACAACGCCACATTTGCGAGTAATAACCCGGCTAATAGTTTGGTTTTAAAATTTGATTTCATTGTTTAGATGGATTAATTGATTTGTTTAACAAATAAAAAGCTAATAAAATAATTAGTGCTTTTTTAAAGTGGTTTTTTATAACCAAAATAATTACGAAAAACAACCAATGTGATGTATATACAATCAAATGGTTGTACGGCTCGTTTATCCATTATTTTCAATAGTTGTTAGAACCTATTTTAATGTTTAATTTAGTTTTCGAAAATGTAATTTATAGTAATTATGAAAAGTTTCATCAATAGTTATTTAGGGCAAAAATTAAAAGTATTGCGTGAAAGTAGTAATAGAAAACAAAAAGATTTAGCTCTGATTTTAAGTACAACTCAACAATCATATAGTAAAATAGAAAACGGAAAAACAAATTTTTCTGATGCGTTAATTACTAAAATTTGTGATATATTTCAGATAACGCCTATTGAGTTTATATCGAACCCAAACATGTTATCTAAAAACATAACTCTTGTTTCCTCAAATAAAAATCACATGGAAGATCTTAGTACTAGAATTTTATTTGCGAGTTTTAAAAAACAATTAATAGAAAAAGAATTACGAATAGTTGAATTAGAGTTAGAAGTTAAAAAACACAAAAGATATAAAATTGATACTAATGATTTTAAGCCTATTTATGTTATGATTTAACATCATTACCTTTTTTTTGTTGTAATAATAATTGCAATTCTTCTAGGGTCATTTGTTTCAATGTTTCTTTAAGAATTTTTCTTTTTCTTTCTAATATAAACATATCGTAACCCTCTTCAATGGCCTCTTTTAATAAATCGGCATTCCAAGGTTTTTCAAAATAACGATAAACTTCTCCTTTATTAATAGCCTGTTCTAAAGTATCCCTCCACTATACCACGTCCAAATTGAATTACATTACTGATTAAATTTACGCAAAACAAAAACGTGTAAAAAATGAAAGGTGCTAAAGAGAACGATGCCATAAAATTTGCGATGATTGAGCGCTGGCAGCAAAGCAAACAAACCATATCAG
>JAYVDU010000175.1:0-5549 GCA_043749245.1 Bacteroidota bacterium
TACAATGGAAGTACAATAAAATTAAATCGGACGTGATGTTGAACACCAAACAATCGGACGTCGAAAAACAAGTGGAAGTTTTGGGTTTGCATTCATCGAATCAGCGAACTAAAAGGATTATAGTGAAGAATTGAAAAGGGTTGAGTGATGAATGAATCACGTCCATTTTTTGAGTAAGTGTAGAAAAGTGTAGGGTTTGAATATTTATGTAGGAAAAGTGTAGGGAAGCATAGGATTTATGTAAGGAAAAGTGTAGAGAACGTTAATAATAAAATAATTTCTCAATTTTTTAAAATGATGGTTTTCTGACAATTTTATTGGAAGAAAAATCATCCGAAAACCCAACTATTAAAAAATGAGCGGATTTTCTTTTTTAAACAAAGAACATATGAGCGTTAGCCTTCAATATTTTCATAGAAAATTTAATAAATAATTGTCAATTCTACGAAAAACTATAACTTTGTATGGTAAACGTTTTTAAATGAGATAACTTAAATAAACTACGTGCCAGCAAAGGATTTATATCATGACCATGTTAGAGCTATTTTAGAAAAAGAGGATTGGATTATAACAGACGATCCACTATTTATGCGTGCAGGTGGTCGGAAAGTTTTTATTGATTTAGCGGCTGAAAAAGTGATTTTGGCAACGCGTGAAACGGAACAGATTGCCGTTGAAGTAAAAAGTTTTATCGGTGCTTCACCTCTAAATAATTTTCATGCAGCGGTTGGTCAGTTTTTACTATACCGAGAAGTTTTAGATGAAAAAGATCCTCAAAGAAAACTCTTTATTGCAATGCCAAAAGACACGTATATTGAGTTAGTGGATGATTTTATATTGCGTATGTTGCAAAAGCATGAAATTCATTTATTTGTTTTTGATAATAAAAAACTTGAAATATGGCAATGGATAAGATAGGGCTTTATAAAGAAAAAATTAAAGACGTATTGAATCATTATGTTCATTTACATAACGATTCAAAAGATGCTATAAAAACTTACCTCGTCTCAGACGATGTGCATGGGCAATATTTATTAATCGACAGTGGTTGGCAAGATGATGAACGTTTTTATAATTCTTATCTACACATTAGTTTAAAGGGTAGTAAACTCCATATTGAGCGCGATTTAACGGATTACGATTTCACTTCTGAGCTTTTAGCCAAAGGCATTTCTAAAGAAGATATAGTTTTAGAATTTCAAGCTCCTAGTAAACGGCAGTATTCGGGTTTTGCTGTGGGATGAATTAACAATTGAAAATGGAAATGTGGTTAAATGGCGATATTTACACAAAAATTTTACACTCTCAGACCTGTCGATTTTGTTGCCTCAAAAGAAAGCGTTTGCTTCTCTTTTACTGAACCAAAATTTTGAACACTGAAATTCACAATCATTTTTTGTACTGAATTTGTAATTTAATTACAAATTAGGATAAAAAATTGAAAAATTAAACTATTTTTATTTTAATCCATACTTTTGCTCTCTTTTTAAAAAGGCTTCTTCACCCCCTTCTAAAATATCACAAACATGTTCTCTAATTCCATACTTAAATAAAATACCTAAATCATCATTTTTTTTGAAAGTATTTTCCAATGCCCCTGATACATATTCAAATTTAAATTCTTTATTTTCTTTTTCTTTCTGCTGCCCTCTTTGATTTGCGATTATAACGTTTTCTGCATCTGTTGAAACGACCAAATTTGCATTGTGTGTTACTAAAATGATTTGACGTTTATTCTTACGTTCCTTTATAAATTGTTTAAGCTCAGAATAAATAGTTCTGTTATCTAAGTTGTCTTCTGGCTGATCAATTAGAATAGGATGCACTGCGTTACTAATATGTAAAATCAGATGAAGTAGCACAATGCCCCTTTTACCTGGTGACATTGTTAAAATATTATCCCCTTTATGCTCAATCGAAAAGTCAATTTTGAAATAATCGTCAAATAATTTTGTGTATAAATCTTCAACCGATGTGTAGGTTTTTAAAGTAAGCTCTCTGCTGTCTTCATTTTTAGGAAGTTTATCAAATATAGCTTTAATATTTCCAACATGCCCTTCTTGATCGTAAATAAAATTATTATCAATTTTAAATTGGTCGTTAAATATATTTTTAATAGGATTTCTGAGATCAAAAAGCCCTGTAAAAGAATTAGAGAATTTATTAACATCAAAATCTAACTTTGATTTTAATAATAACTCATCTCCCAAATCTACAAATTCAGGTTCAAGTAATTTTTCTATAATCTGATTATGTATTAAAACTAAATTAGAATAATGTTCGAAAAGTTCTTCATTATTACTTGTTCCTTTGGTTAGAATATTTTTCAATTCTCTTGTTTTATTTTCTAAATCTTGTTTTTTTTGATTCTGAATTTCTAACTCACTAAGATTTTTGTTCATCAACTCTTTATTACTAACTTTTTCCAGATAGGGCTTCAGGTTTTGTTCCAGCCTGTGAATTGTAATTTGCTGAGTTTTTATAATGTCATCAATTTCAACTAATCTTTTATTTGCTTTGTTAAGAAAAATATTAAAAGCATTAGATAAATTTTTCTCCAATTCATCCTTCAATTCTTTTATAATTTCATTATTATGCAAGTTACTTAAGTTATTATATTCAGAGTTCAGAGCATTTAAAGTAATTTTACTCTTAGCTGCTACTCCAGTTATGAATTTTTCGAGATTGCTTTTTATTTCCTTGCTCTCACGGTTATTCTTTTCTTCTTTAGTTTTGTCTGAAATTAATTCTTGATAGACATTTTCTTCTTCATGTGTAAAACCTGATTGATTTCTCAACTCTTCGATGTCTTTTTCAAGCCGCGATAAATCGCCTGAAATTTGTTCTTGTGTGCCGATAGATTTTATCTTGATTTGCAAATCTTGGTACTCTTGTCGGAATACAAAAATTTTTCTTATACATTCTCCTATTTGAGTTACTGCCTCCTGTTTATTTTTATTTTGAACCTCATAGAACTCTTTGAAAGAATCATTTTGTTGTAAAATAGATAAAATAAGTTTATACAAATGTTCTTTACCGTTTTTTTCAGCTAAATGATTTATATAAAGCTGAGGAATATAAGATACTTGCCCTTGCTTTTCGACTTTATGTAAACTATCAACATTTTGATTTTTCCAAACGACTTCGAAATCAATCTTATATAATAACTCTAAATAATTATTCGGTGAATGCTTATCCGTTTCTTCTACATGTTTCGCATCAACTGATTTGGCTATATGATAAAGCAGCAAGGATTTTCCTGATGATTTTCCCCCAATAATTACATTTAGTTTATCATTTAATTCTATCCATTCAGACTGGAATATTTTTTCATCGGTTTTATCTACAAATCTTACTTTATCAATTACTAAATAAGGAGTTTTATTATCAGGAATATTTTGTTGAATGCAAACCCTATCTTTAGGCTCAAAAAGAATTTGACGTAATCCTTCAAAAGATGGGACAGCTTTAATCCAGGTATATCTATTATTTTCGGGCTCAAATAGTTTTTCGAATGAATGAGCATCTGAACCCCAAACACATGGCTTGAAACTATTAAACTCATGTAAAAACGATTCCTCATTCGAGTGCATTTTGCCTAAAGCAAATTCTATAGTTTTAGGATTCGAACTAAAAAAAAGGTGAGCTTTGGTGAGTAGATTTTTTCTTGCCAAATGCCCCTGTGAAGACCAATTAACTATACTTAGATCTTCATCTGGGGGAAATCCGAATAAATATCTATTTTTAAAAGTAATTTTTTCGTTTTCTAAAAGGTCACTTATACTGTCAGTATCAACAGCAATATTCATCATTCCAACTTTAATAGGTGTATATTTTTGAAAATCTGTTTGGTTCTTTTGTAATTCTTCCCCAAGTTCAATTAAATTCTCTTTAGAAAGTGTTTTAGATTGTTTCTTCCCATCATGTGACGGGGTTTCAAATTTAATATTTCTAATAAGCTCTTCAATTTTGGAAATCGGAACTGAATCCGAAAATAGTAAATGATAATTTACCTTTTTATTCCACTTTAAATCTTTTCCAGCGTTACCTAATATCATTTTGTCAATTCTAAATTCTATATTTGGGAATATAAAAATGCTCTTAATGTACTCAATTTCTTCTTCGTTAAATAATTCTGCTAATTTTAAAGGTTTCAACAAGTAATCCTCTTTGATTATTTTGTAACCATCGATAAAGTAATAATCAGTAATTCCAATTGCAACAATCTTTTTTGAGATTGCTTTTTTGAATAGTACTTTAACATAGTTGTCCCAATCTGCACCAAATTCACTATGCAAGATTGATGCTGGAGTATGAACATGCATATCCCATTTGTTCCATTCTGAGCCTTTAGGGTTGTTATTATGTATCATAAAAATATTTTGCCGTTTAAATACAAATATACGTTTGTTTAATGTATATTTCCAACAAGTTTTAAATATGAATTCGAAACTCTAAAACAAAACAGGTGGGTGTAAATCTGCCATTTTAAGCAATTTGCGCAAATTAATATTGCCTTCTCTATTAACTTTTAAGAGATTAGCTGTTGCACGACCTATCGGTGTAATTCCAACAATGCGTAAATCATCTTCACTCCATTCAAAATGGTCTGTCCAAATATTTATTCTGGGATTGAACAATGGGAAAAATTGGCGGGTTAAAGAATCTAAAGCTTGAATTTTCTCTCTTTTAAAAGCATTGCAACCACCACAACTATAAGCAAGATTCTCAGATTCGGTCAAGCCACCGTTAATGAGAGAAATGATGTGTTCAAAATTAAAAGGATTTGGTGAAAATGCAGCAGGTAAATGGCAATATTCGCAATAGCCTTTAGCTCGTTCAATAATCGTTCTTTGTAATTCAACGGAAATATAAACTCTACGCATAATTGAGCGCATTTAAACCTAAAGTGTTCATCAGTTGGGCGAGTGGAGTGCTACGTAATTGAGCTAATTCTAAAAGATATTGAAATCTTTTATTGCGAATTTTTTCTTCTTGAGATACTAAATTGATTAACTCTTCATATTCGGTTTCTGATAGTTTTTCGAGTTCCATTTTTTCTTGCAAAGCAATATAACGCTCCAAAGCAGGTTCGGGTAATACAGTTTGATTAATTTTACGAAGCAAAAATTTATCGCGCTTGTCGCTATCAACGGCTCGTTTTCTGACAGCAAGCGCACTCAATTCTCTGATATAATATTCCAAATCTTTCAAAGGCATCTCTAAAAAACTGCCCATTAAAATCGGCGTTGCACTTTTTACGGACATTTGAATTTTTTCCATTTTTTTATTCATTAAAGCTCAAACAGACCTAATATTATTTTACAAAATTACTCAATTTATTTAAACCTCCAAACCGAATATTTTTACTAAATTTTAATTTTTTCTGAAAATTGAATACAACTACATTAATTTTGTCGAATTCGATAAGAGCGCGCAATTTGGTGTGCCCAATTTCGATGAAACCGCGTTTGAGAAAGGAGCGGGTGTTTAATTTAAAATTAGAACGAGGTGTCTTTAATAAATTTTAAGAACGAAGTTTTAGTACG
>JAYVDU010000176.1:0-1577 GCA_043749245.1 Bacteroidota bacterium
CCTTCGTATAAAACTTTACCCCTCGTAGAATCATCAAACGCGTAACCGAAAGTCAAAGATGTTGCCTGTCCGGGTGATAAACTTGGCACATCTGATTGTGTAGGGTCATAGACAGCTATTTTTACACCTGATCTCCAACTTCCACCTGCGTTGGGCATATAAATTTGTTCAGAACCATTTTGCTGCGCGGCATCTATTGTGCCCAAAAACTGCATTATTGGGTCGGATGGGAAATTATAGCTATATGGTGGTGATCCATTTGAGTGCGATATGAATGGAAGAAGATTAGGTATACTTAAGAAATTCATAGTTTGGGCAGAGTTTAATGGGTTATACAAACCTTCTAATACTGATACAGCATGACAACCTGCCCAAATACCACCTTTGAATGTCTTATTCCAATAAAGCAAATTTGAGTGCGTTGCCCACGTTGGATCTGCGTGAGGCATTACAAAAAGGTCATTGCAAAATGATAATTGAGCAGGTGTTAACCAATTATAACCGGTAGAAGGAATTCCGGCATTATCTAAAAATACTTGTGCAATTATTCCGTTTTGAGCATCAAGCGTCCAGATAGGCATAGCTTGTAGGGTAGCATAAACAGGAACAGTTATTGATGTTGTGGTAGTTACGCCTACTACTCCTTGCGATTGCCAATAAGTAATACGTGCATTGACTGAGGCCGTTCTATATTCTGATGGAATTATAAATGGTCCACCACTATACTTAACACCTTTATAGTTAAAATCAATCCCGTCTTTTATTTTCGAGGGATTAATAACCCACTTAATTGGGACTGCATAGTTTTTAACTAAATCGTAAACTAAGCCATATGGTTTTAAACCATTGGATATAGTTTGAGGTATAACACCCTGATCAATAATAAAAGCACCTGAGGTCAAAGTCTCATTAGCTCCAAAAGCACAATTGAAAGTTAGTAAAGTAAAAAGGATTAGGATTATCCAGTTTTTTGAATAAAATTTACTTCTAATCATTATAAAATCTTTAAGTGATTTACCAGAGTTTTAATTCAAACAGAGAAATTATGTTTACAAAAAAATATACTCATTAAAGCCAAAAATTGGGAGAAATTAATTAATTATCAATGCTGTTGTATTCAATATTTGGAAAATAAAATTAAGTTAGATTATCCCAAAGAATACGTATAATAATGTTGGAGAAATTTAATTAATTAAAGACTATGGTTTAGCACTATTTTAACTTTCGCTAAAAATTAAATTTTCTCAGCAAATACGCTTTATGCAGGTTTAAATATACAAAATAAACAAATAATGAGCCAGTTAATAAAAATTTGAGTTAAATAAAAAATTTATTTTAGATTCTAATGGCCTTTTATTTTTTTAAACAAATAATTTAGTTGAAAGCTGTTTACAATTATATTTTAATTAATTTATTAAAGTACGGTCTTGAAGAAAGTAGCCTTCTTATATCAGGTTTTAAAACCGCTTTTCTTTATGAAATTCAGAATAGATTTCTTCTTTTAACTGCAAATTTAACAATTAAACAGGTTTCTTACGCAAAACAATCACTCTTTGCAGTGTAAAATAAAACTGCAT
>JAYVDU010000177.1:0-5523 GCA_043749245.1 Bacteroidota bacterium
CTTTGTTGAATTACTTAAAAATACCGTGCACTTAAAATTAATATAACCTTTGTAGGTTATTGATTTTATTAAATTTTTAATAAAATGAGCGAACCCTATGTATATCGCTCCTTTTATTCATGTTTTCATTGTTTTACCTTTCGGTATAAATGAGTACTTCGCAATTCGCCAAAACCATTCTCACTACTAACAACGTATGCGTTTGTTTATTTAACTCAATCCGATAGATCGGATCCACTGTTTTTGTCGAAGAACCTTATTTTTTATTACTAAAAGATAATTCGCATTTGAGTTTTCCAGTATCTCAATTATTATGTGCTATGAAAACCGCTCTGTTAAAAACAATAAATTTCAATTCATTTAAAAGGCTATAAATCATCTATTTTAACCGTATGATAAAGATTTTCAAAAAAGCCCTATATATATTGCCAATACTGATTGTTTCGGCCTTCGTTATTCATAAACCTCAGCCTAAAACAGAACCTGATTTTTTAAAATTAGAATCTCGTTGGGTTGATTCCGTTTTTAGTTCGCTCAATAGCGACCAGCGTTTAGCACAGTTGTTTATGGTTGCAGCCTATAGTAACAAAGATATGAAGCACGTTCGTGAAATTCGTGAGCTGATAGAAAACTATCATATTGGTGGATTGATTTTTATGCAAGGCGGGCCTTTGCGTGAAGCCAAATTAAATAACTACTACCAACATTTATCAAAAACACCTTTATTAATTTCTATTGATGGAGAATGGGGATTAGCGATGCGATTAGATAGTACGCCAAAGTATCCGCGACAAATGACTTTAGGTGCTATAAAAAATGACAGTTTAATTTTTGAAATGGGTAAACAAATTGCCCGTGAATGTAAGCGTATGGGAATTCATGTCAATTTTGCGCCAGTAGCCGACGTGAACAATAACCCCTTAAACCCTGTAATTGGGATGAGAAGCTTTGGCGAAAACAAATATAAAGTTGCGCAAAAAGCAGTGATGTATATGAAAGGTTTACAGGCAGAAGGCGTGATGGCAAATGGCAAACACTTTCCAGGACATGGCGATACGGATAGCGACTCACATAAAACATTGCCTATTATCAGTGCTTGTAGGGAACGTATGGATTCGTTAGAGCTCTATCCATTCAAACAATTATTCGATCAAGGTTTGTCAAGTATTATGGTAGCGCATTTGTTTGTGCCTTGCTATGACTCCACTTCAAACACGGCCTCTACCCTATCGCCATATATTATTCAGGATTTATTAAAAAAACAATTAGGCTTTCAAGGCTTAATATTTACGGATGCGCTAAATATGAAAGGCGTTGCAAAATTTTATGAGCCCGGAATGGTAGATGTAAAAGCTCTTTTAGCAGGTAACGATGTATTGTTGTTTGCAGAAAATGTGCCTAAAGCCATTGAACAAATAAAAATTGCGGTGAGTAACAGACAAATTACTCAAGAAGAAATAGATGCACGTTGTAAAAAAATATTAAAAGCTAAATTTTGGTGCGGACTCAATAACACGCAATATGTGAATCCTAAAAATTTAGTGAAAGATTTAAACTCAACGGCTTCTGATGTATTAAATACCAAGCTTTCCGAAGCATCTGTTACTTTATTAAAAAATGATTATGCTATTTTACCGCTTAAAAAATTAGATTCATTAAACGTAATTGAAATATCGATTGGCGATAAAACGGAGAATGCTTTCTCGGAAACGATTAATAGATACAGTAAAATAGCTCACTTAGGAATTGAACATGATGCATCCAAAAAAGACAGAGACTCTTTGTTTTCAAAAATTAAAAACTACGATGTCGTGATTTTACAATTGAACAAAACAACTTACAAGCC
Source organism: Bacteroidota bacterium (assembly GCA_043749245.1). Classification (GTDB taxonomy): domain Bacteria; phylum Bacteroidota; class Bacteroidia; order B-17B0; family Aurantibacillaceae; genus UBA4416. The sequence continues at coordinate 1,847 of JAYVDU010000177.1, forward strand.
TGAAACTAATTTTGGTTGCCCTGCATCTAGCATAGACCTCATTTCTTCTATTTGCAAAGAAAAACCAACGATTGCCTGTTTATTTTCGAACCCATACTTAATTAATAAATTGCAAGACATCGATAAAGCAGTAGCGATTTTAAATATGTATGAAAATAACCTATTCAGTCAAAAAGCCGCCGCAAATGCGGTTATGGGAGCTATTACCGTTAATGGCACGTTGCCTGTATCTACCAATTTATTTAAAGCAGGTGCTGGACTTGAATTAAAAAAACAGATTAGATTAAAATTTGTGATGCCTGAAGAATTAGGCATTAACATTAAAAAGTTAGCAGAAGTAGATTCTATTGCGCGATACGGCATCAAAGAACAAGCTTATCCGGGTTGTCAAATCATTGCCATAAAAAATGGCGCAGTGTTTTATCAAAAAAACTTTGGCAAATTAACATACGATGGCAACGCCGATAAAGTAACCAATCAAACGATTTATGATTTAGCATCATTGACAAAAATATTATCAACCTCATTAGCTTTAATGAAATTATCGGAGCAAAAATTGTTTGATTACAATCAAACCTTAGGTTATTATTTTCCTGAATATAAAGAATCAGATAAATATGATTTGAATTATAAAGACATATTAACCCATCAATCAGGGCTTCAGGCTTGGCTTCCGTTTTACACTCGCACTTTAGATAAAGGGAATACTTATAAAACAGGTTTCTATAATTCTACATCATCAGAAAAATTCCCAACACAAGTGGCTAAAAATCTTTATGCGGTTTCTGGCTATTCTGACTCTATCTATAAACAAATTATAACTAGTAAACTCGAGCAAAAAGGGAAATATTTATACAGCGACATCGGCTATTATTTTTCGAAAAAAATTATTGAAACTAAAACGGCTATGCCTTTAAACGACTATGTACAAAAAACATTTTATACGCCTTTGAATAGTGGCTTAACCTATTTACCACTCACAAAATACCCCATAGAACAAATTGCACCAACCGAAAACGATACTAAGTTTCGTAAACAATTAGTGAGAGGTTATGTGCACGATCAAGGTGCTGCATTAATGGGTGGTGTAGCTGGGCACGCTGGCTTATTTGGCTCGGCTATGGATGTGGCGGTAGTTATGGAATTACTATTAAACAAAGGGCAATACAACGGCTTACAATTATTAGATAGCGCAGTCATTAAACAATATACCAGTTCTCAATTTCTGGATAATCGTAGAGGCTTATGTTTTGATAAACCAGAATTTGATGAGAAAAAAGAAAGTCCAGTTACTAAAGAATGTAGTTTGCAAAGCTTTGGACATAGCGGTTTTACAGGTACATTCGCATGGGCTGACCCAGTTAATGGATTAATTTTTGTATTCTTATCTAATAGAGTATATCCAAATGCCGACGAAAATAAATTAGCAAAATTAGGTATCAGAGGAAAAATTCATCGCACACTTTATGAATCGTTAAAAACGCCATTAGTTCCGTAATAGTTAAAAAGAATAATCTATTAATAGTATTTAAAAGGTTCTTCATTATTTTCAGCAGATCCGATACCTATCAAATAGAGTTAAATAAACTAATGCATACGTTGGTAATGGTGCGGTTGATTTGGCAAAAGGAGCGATATACAGATTTTTTTGGTGGCGCTGCGGAGGCTTTTTGAGCGAGGAAAAAATGGATATGGCTTTTTGCCTTGAATTTTGTTTCTTTGTTTCAAGACAAAGAAAAAATAAAAATGATACCGATAGCTATTTGTACCACTATTTTTTGCCGAAAAACCATTTAAACTATGAGCACTATTTTAAAATCATATAAACTATACCTCATTTCCTTGGCAGAAGGATCTGCGGTAATGGCTGCTGAAATTTGTGGCGCCAAATTATTAGCGCCCATTTTCGGAAGTAGTTTGTATGTTTGGAGCTCTATTATGGCTATAACACTGGGTGGTTTAGCCAGTGGTTATTTTATTGGTGGTCAACTAAGCAAGCGTCCCCTTAAAGAAAAACACTTGTTAGTAGTATTAGTTAGTGCCATTATTTTTATTTGTTTAATGCCAACAATAGGTTTGTATGTTAATACCATTGCCTATCATTTATCGCTGATGCCTGCAGTTATTTTATCTTCTTGCGCAATTATATTCCCCCCTATGTTATGCTTGGGAGCGGCTTCCCCGTTGATTATTTCATTATTAACATCTAACGCAAATGAAAGCGGCGAAAATAGCGGTAAAATATATGCTGTATCGACATTAGGAGGAATTATCGCTACTTTTTTATGTGGATTTTATTTAATTCCTACTCATGGCATTATGTGTACGCTATTTATTTTTGCTGGCATTTTAGGTTTATCAAGTTTGATAGTAATACCTGTTTTAAAAAATAAAAAATTATATGGCATCATCATCATTCCTTTATTGATAAGCATTTACAGCTTCACTCATGTGCGAAAAAACAGATTCACCATTTTTCAAACGGAAGGAGTTTTTGGTAAACTCGAAATCAGAGATGAACCGCAAGCTTCAAACCCAGATATTATTATCAGACGATTGCTTATTAATAATATCATTCAAACAGAAATGAATTTACAAAGTAATCAGTCTGTTTCAGACTACATAAATTTATTTCAAAAAAACTTAAATTACATGCCTAAGGGAAATGCCCTATTATTAGGCCTTGGCGGAGGTGTTATCGCCAATCTATTATCACAAAATGACTATCGCGTTACGAGTGTAGAGTTTGATGAACGGGTTATTAATGTCGCGAAACGTTTTTTTTACCTCAACAAAAACATTACAACTCACTGCGATGATGCAAGGCATTATATAAATGTATGTGATAAAAAATTCAACCTCATCGTATTTGATCTATTTAAGGCAGAAGAACAACCGTCGTACGTAATTACTCAAGAAAGTTTAAAAAAATTAAAAACATTGTTAACTAACAATGGCGTGATGTTAATTAACTCACATGGGTATTTAGCGGGTAACAGAGGGCTTGGGACTCAATGTTTATTATCTACACTTAAAAACGCAGGGTTTGATTTGAAAATTTGCACAACCAGCGAATACGAAGATTACCGAAACCTCATAATTATAGCGAGCTTGAAGCCCTTAAGCGTTACATTAAATAATGAATTATCTCCAATTATCTATTCCAATATTAATATCATAAATACAGATAATAAACCCGTATTGGAATACCTCAATGCTTCAGCTAACAAATTATGGAGAAGCAATTATTTAAAAAATTATATTTTAGCAAATTAAGGGTTGAATGGTGATGATATTGATTTAAATGATTAATAAGTTATAATAAATTTTAAATGAGTTTTTTATCTTTCTATCTTTTTCCTTAGATGAAAAAGAAACAGGGTAAATGTGTAGCACACATTTGAGCCAGCAATTGGGTGGAACAAGTCAAAAATATGCTCCACGCTCCTCACGGAATTCTACGATTTTCACGTTCCGCTATCGCTTCACTAAAATCTTGAATTCTCGTTTAACAATTATTTAGGGTTCACTCAAAAAATCAATCTTTTTTACGTTTTTTTCCTTGACGAAAAAAGTAACAAAAAAAGTCAAGCCAAAACGCCAAATCCATTTTTCGTCGCACAAAATGCCTTCGCTTAGCCTCCCGAAAAACTAGGATTTCACACCGTTTTGGCAAA
>JAYVDU010000178.1:0-5519 GCA_043749245.1 Bacteroidota bacterium
AACAAACATGTCTAATAATAACTCCTGCGCTTTAGTAAACGAAACTTTATCAAATGCATAGGTCGTTTTTCCAAACATAAACATGTCAACTTGATTTAATCTGTAATTAGCTGCAAAATCAGGATCGATATCATTTCTATATACACCTGATTCTATACCTTTAACAATATTTCGTTTTATCTGATTAAACGCATACTCTCTTTTAAATTTCTGAAAACGTTGTAAAGCAGTAGGATAATATTTTTGCATATCCAAAAAGAAAACCGGGTTAATATGTTGCATCATATCAGACATTTGTTCCGATAAAAGCATAATCTCGTGTACCGGATCTTTTGATTTTTTATGCGTTTCCTCAAATTCTTGCTCGTGCCTGCACATTTCTATATCGCACAATTGATTAACGATATCATCTTTTTCTTTATAAAATTGATATATCGTTTTTTTAGACATTCCCAGCTCTTTGGCTATATCGTCCATGGTGACGCGCTTTATGCCGAATTTAAAAAATAATTCTAAAGACGTTTTTAATATTTTTTCTTGTGGCTCCATTTATTTAACGACACAAAACTATGGAAACTTTTTTTGACTTGCAAGTTTCCGTGAAGTTTTTTTACGAATTTTTAAATAACATAATAAAGACTTACAAAGTTTAACATGGTTGTTCAAAAAAAACGAGATATGCAACCATAAAATCTTTAATTTTAAACCTACTTAAACTTAACTTGTTATAAGGTATATAATAAGAATTAACATTACAGCCCTAAACGACATTCCTCATGGAAGAAGAAAAACTCGAAATTATTGGCGCACGTGCGCACAACCTCAAAGATATATCCTTAACTATTCCGCGCAATAAATTGGTGGTTTTAACTGGCTTAAGCGGTAGTGGCAAGTCTTCATTAGCATTTGATACCATTTACGCAGAGGGACAACGGCGCTACATCGAAAGTTTTTCGAGCTACGCACGTCAGTTTTTGGGTAATATGGAACGACCAGATGTAGATAAAATTTCAGGATTAAGTCCCGTTATTTCTATCGAACAAAAAACAGTCAATAAAAATCCACGCTCTACTGTTGGCACTATTACTGAGATTTATGATTTTTTACGATTGCTCTATGCGCGCACAGGAGAAGCTTATTCCTATGTTACCGGCGAAAAAATGGTACGCTACAGCGATGATCAAATCATTGATTTAATTTTAGAAAAATACCATTCAAAAAAAATAAATTTATTAGCGCCGGTTGTAAAAGGACGTAAAGGTCATTACCGAGAGCTGTTTGAAGAAGTTCGTAAAAAAGGCTTTACTAAAATGCGCATCGATGGCGCAATTGTAGACATCACTCCTAAAATGCAACTCGATCGGTACAAAATACACGATATAGAAATCGTTATTGATCGTTTAGAAATTACCAAAGATATTAAACCTCGCTTATACCAATCTCTTCAAACTGCCATGAAACAAGGAAAGGGAACGATTATGGTTGTCGGTTTAAATGAAGAAGTTAAAGTCGAAAAAAAATCTTCTGCTAGAAAAGCAACTTCAAAAAATGAAGATATAGAAAAAGCTGTCTTCTTTTCTCGCTATTTAATGTGTCCTACCAGCGGTATATCATACGATGAGCCTGCTCCTAATTTATTTTCGTTTAACTCACCTTACGGCGCTTGCCCTAAATGCAATGGCTTAGGCGTTGTATCCGAAGTTGATATTTCTAAAATAGTTCCTAATCAAACTATATCCATTCGTAAAGGTGCTATTGCACCGCTTGGGCCATCAAAAGGTATTTGGGTATTTAAACAAATTGAAGCTATTGGTTTAAAATATAATTTTACATTGGATACTCCTTTTGAAGATATAGATGAGGAGGCCATAAATATTTTATTACACGGTAGCGAAGAATTATTCACCATTAAATCAGATACCAGCGAAAACGGTTATAGCACATCGTTTGACGGTATAGCTACTCACATTGCAAAACAGGCTGAAGAAGACCCGTCTCCTTCCATGTTGCGCTGGGTAGAAGGGTTTACCAATAAAATCAATTGTTCCACTTGCGAAGGCACTCGATTAAAAAAGGAATCTTTATACTTTAAAATTGATGGTAAAAATATTGCTGAATTATCCGAAATGGATATTAATATTTTAGGCGATTGGTTTAAAGATATTGAAAAACGTTTAACAAAATCACAAAATGTAATAGCGAAAGAAGTTTTAAAAGAAATACGAACGCGCATTGGTTTTTTATTAGAAGTTGGTTTAGATTACGTCACCTTAAATCGCTCGTCAAAAACCTTGAGTGGTGGCGAAGCGCAGCGTATAAGACTAGCAACGCAAATAGGATCACAATTAGTGGGCGTATTATATATTTTGGATGAGCCAAGTATTGGTCTGCATCAGCGCGATAACATGCGTTTAATAGAAGCGCTTAAAAATTTACGCGATGTTGGAAACAGTGTGTTGGTTGTAGAACATGATAAAGATATTATGATGGAAAGCGATTATATTATTGACATCGGACCTGGAGCTGGCGTGCATGGCGGAAGAGTCGTTGCCGCAGCTACACCTAAACAGATGTTGAAATTTAATACAATGACTGCTGATTACATTACCGGCAAACGAGAAATTGAAGTACCTAAAGTTCGTCGTAAAGGAAATGGAAAAAAGTTAGTATTAAAAGGCTGTACAGGACATAATTTAAAAAATGTAAGTGTCGAAATTCCTTTGGGCAAAATGATTTGCGTAACAGGAGTGAGTGGCAGCGGGAAATCAAGTTTGATAAACGAAACGCTATATCCAATCCTCAGTAATTACTTTTATAATTCTGAAAAACGTCCTCTCCCCTACAAATCATTTACTGGTTTTGAAAACATTGATAAAGTGATTGATATTGACCAATCTCCCATAGGACGTACGCCTCGAAGCAACCCAGCTACATATACCAATGTGTTTTCTGATATCAGAAACTTATTTGCAGAATTACCCGAATCAAAAATCAGAGGGTATAAGCCCGGGCGTTTTTCGTTTAATGTAAAAGGTGGTCGCTGCGAAACCTGCGGTGGTGCTGGTGTTAAAACCATTGAAATGAATTTTTTACCAGATGTATACGTCAATTGTGATGTGTGTAATGGTAAACGATACAATCGAGAAACCATTGAAATACGTTATAAAGGAAAATCTATTTCAGATGTGTTAAACATGACGATTGATCAAGCTTGTGAGTTTTTTGAAATGCTTCCAAATATATTCCGTCAGATAAAAACTTTACAAGACGTTGGCTTAGGATACATAACCTTAGGGCAACAAGCCACAACTCTTAGCGGTGGCGAAGCTCAACGCGTAAAGCTTTCTACTGAATTAAGTAAACGCGATACTGGTAATACGTTATATATATTAGATGAACCTACAACAGGCTTGCACTTTGAAGACATTCGTATTTTACTAGGCGTGTTAAATCGTTTGATTGAAAATGGGAATACGGTTTTAGTGATAGAGCATAATATGGATATTATTAAAGTAGCCGATCATATTATTGACGTAGGAATGGAAGGCGGTAAAGGCGGTGGAGAAATACTATTTACAGGCACTCCGGAAGAACTTATTAAAGTTAAAAAAAGCTACACGTCACCGTTTTTAAAGAAAGAACTAAATTAATTGTAAAGGTTATGAAAGTTTGAAAGTTAAAAAGTTAGAATACATAAACTTTTATCTTTTATTATTTTCATTAAACTTGGTAAACTTTAAAATTTTTTAAATATAAAAGTATATGACACAGGATAGAGAAGATAAAATAAGAAGAGCATTTGCGACAAAAGAAACAAGAGAAGTAATGGCTTCTGACAGTTGGAAGATTTTTAAAATCATGAGCGAATTTGTAAATGGCTTTGAAAGAATGCAACAGATTGGACCCTGTGTTTCTATTTTTGGTTCGGCACGTACAAAACCAGATAATAAATATTACTTATTAGCTGAGGAAATTGCGTTTAAATTGACGCAAGAAGGTTATGGCGTTATTACAGGTGGCGGACCAGGCATTATGGAAGCTGCTAATAAAGGAGCTAAACGAGGCAAAGGTAATTCAGTGGGACTAAATATCAATTTACCATTTGAACAAAAACCAAACGATTATATTGATAGAGATAAAAGCATTGACTTTAATTATTTCTTTGTTCGTAAAACCGTATTTTTAAAATACTCCCAAGGATTTATTGGTATGCCTGGTGGCTTTGGTACCATTGATGAATTATTTGAATCATTAACCTTAGTGCAAACACATAAGATTGCAGAATTCCCGGTAGTATTAGTTGGCATCAATTATTGGACAGGATTAATTGATTGGGTAAAAAAAACAATGTTACATGAGGAACAAAATATTAACGAAGCCGACTTAGACTTATTTAAAATAGTTGATACTGCTGATGAAGCGGTAAAGCACATCGTTGATTTCTACAGCAAATATTTATTGAAACCGAATTTTTAAAATCCTAATATTATCAAACAAATCTAACTTATGATTAAAGCAATTGTATGTTTAATTATTCTATTTTTATCAAGTTGTAGTCCATCTGATGTTGTAATTAAAAAAAATGAAACTATAGACAGTCCTGATACAATAATTAAATTAGTTGTCAATTCTAAAATCATTGAGTTTAAAATTTCTAAAAAATTAAAACTCAATTTTCTGGATTTTCAAAATTTCTTAAATGAATATGCAAATAAATCTTTAGAATTAAATGATACAATATCCATTGATGTAACAGGAGATGGGGTAAACGAGCGTTTAATAACTAAAATTATAAATCAAACTAATGGTTGCTTTATTTATGCTAATATATATGACAGCAAAAAAAACATTTATAGTGATACATTGAAAATAAATGAAGAGTTATCATTTAATGTATTTTGGAGTACTGATTCATTGTACTATAATTTAAAACCATATACAACTTTTTATGAAGCACTATTCAATCGTTGGATTATTGATAAATTTGATACAATAAGGTTAAACGATAAATACCGTTCTGAATTTTTCTTAAATAATCAAAAAATCTATTTCGAAAAACAAGGCCTCGATAGTATTACAATTAATTACAAAATGGACTCGTTAAATATTTTTTTAAATAACTTTAAAGGACAATTAGTGTATACTATGCATCAATTAGATAGAGATATTTTAATTTGGGACGAGCATAAAAAACAATTTATTTCATTTTATGAACCTTAAAAAAACCTCAGCGAACTCTGCGTTTAAAAAAACTTAAAACAAAACACACATTATGAAAACAATTTTAATTACTGGAAGTACTAGCGGCATAGGCTTAGGCATTGCGCACGAATTTGCAAAAACAAAACAATACAATATTGTGTTTAATGGACTTGAACCCAACGGGCAAGAAATAGCGGATGGTGTTGCCAAAGATTTTGGTATTGCAACCATGTATAGTAATGCCAATATGCTTAATCCTGAAGAGTTACGTAAAATGGTAACGGATGCTATTACTAAATTTGGTAAAATTGATGTAT
>JAYVDU010000179.1:0-16301 GCA_043749245.1 Bacteroidota bacterium
GGTTGAAGCTATTACTTCTATTTTACCAATATGCGATGAGTTTATTGTGGCAGTTGGCAATAGCGAGGATGAAACCTTAAAACTTATTAAACAGATTAATTCACCCAAAATTAAAATCATTGAAACTATTTGGGATGATTCCTTGCGCGAAGGAGGACAAATATTAGCACTTGAAACCAATAAAGCTTTTGATGCTATTGATAGAGATACTACTTGGTGCTTTTACATACAAAGTGACGAGTGCGTTCATGAGCGTTATTTAGCAGGCATTAAAGAGGCAATGATAAAATTCAAAGATGATAAACAGGTTGATGGTTTATTATTTAATTACTTACATTTTTATGGAAACTACAACTACGTTGGCAATTCGGTGCAATGGTATAGCAAAGAAATTCGCGTTATTAAAAACGATAAATCCATCCGCTCTTATAAAGATGCACAGGGCTTCCGAAAAACAGATAACATTAAATTAAACGTCAAACAGATTGATGCTTACATGTATCATTACGGTTGGGTAAAACCCCCTAAAATACAGCAAGCGAAACAAGAACATTTTCATAAAATGTGGCACGATGACGAATGGATGAAAAAAAATGTAGTACCTGCTGAAGAATTTGATTACTTAATCGTTGATAATCTGGAGCCCTTTAATGGCAGCCATCCGCATGTGTTTCAAAACAGAGTAAAGACCCTTCATTGGGATTTTACATTTGATAAATCTAAAGTAAAAACGTCCATTAAAAATAAATTAAAACTGTTTGTCCAAAAACATACTGGCTGGAAAATGGGTGAGTATAAAAACTATAAATTAGTTTAAGGTATTTTTTTACGGAGAGATGAGAGTGATCACAAAAAAAAATGAGTACACGGAATTAATAATTTGTTTTTCAAAGCGCCATACATTTCCCTGAACACACCTAATTTTGTATAAAAAACTACATGGCTAAAGCTTATGTTTTTTGATAACGTAAGCGCTTACAAAAATACTTATTTCATATAATAAATACATGGGTACGGCTACTACCATTTGTGACGTCACATCGGGTGATGGTGTAATAATAGCAGCGGCCACTAAAATTATTACTACGGCGTACTTACGGTACTTACGCATAAAATCAGGAGTCAGTAAGGTTAAGCGAGTTAAAAAATAAACTAAAATTGGTAATTCAAATACGACGCCTGAAACAAGAGTCATTGTTGATATTAAAGAGATGTAATCATCCAACGTATTATTTGTTTGTACTATGCCACTGTCTGATAATTGATAATTGATTAAGAAATTATAAGACATCGGGAATAATAAAAAGTAACCAAATAAAATCCCAATTAAAAACAAAGAGGAAGCTACAATTACAAACCATTTAGCGGGCGTGGATTCTTTTTCTTTTAAAGCTGGTTTAATGAATTTCCAAATTTCGTATAACACATAAGGAAAAGCCAGTATAATGCCTCCTAATAAAGCTATCCACATGTGTGTGAAAAACTGCTCGGAAGCAGAAAGTGTTTGTAAATGGGGTGTTTTAACGGTCATACACATCACATCGCCTGCGCCAATATGATATCCTAAAGAACATAACGCTCGGTAAGAAATAAAATCCTGCTTTAAGGGACCAAAAATTACGGTATCAAATAAAAAATTATTGAAGAAAAACAAGGCGATGGCTACAACACTAATAGCTATCGCGCTGCGCACCAAATGCCAACGTAAGGCATCGAGGTGTTGCATAAACGACATTTGTAAAGACTGTTCTTCTGGTGTATCTGCCATAATCGTGGGCAAATTTAAGCATTATAAAACGTATAATACCAAATATGTTTTATATATAGTCCATTTTGAACAACATAGATAAATAGGAAACACAGATTAAATAGGGTTCACTTAAAAACTTAATCATCTTTTTTACGTTTTTTTCCTTGACGAAAAAAAGTAACAAAAAAAGTCAAGCCAAAACGCCAAATCCATTTTTCGTCGCACAAAATACCTTCGCTTAGCCTCCCGAAAAACTAGGATTTCACACCGTTTTGGCAAAACCCACCGCACACTTACCAATGTAAATATTAGTTTGCTAAAAATATGCTCCACGCTCCTCACGGAATTCTACGATTTTCACGTTCCGCTATCGCTTTACTAAAATCTTGAATTCTCGTTTAACAATTATTTATTATTATTTTTTATTTGTTATGTTGATTACGCTATCGCTAATTCACCTCATCTCTGCTCGCATTTTTGACAGGCCTGCACTCTTGTTCTATTCAATATTTTCTTAAAATTTAATCTATATTTTATTGGATTAAATTACATAAAACAACGCATACCTTGGTAATAGTGCGGTGGGTGTGGACGAACGGTGTGAACTACAATTTTTTCAGTGGCGTTGCGAAGACTTTTGCGCGAGAATTGCGTAGCACTCATGAATACATAAAGTATAAACTAAAAGAAATGAATAAAAGAATTGGAGTTGGCGTTTGTCCTTGACATTTGTTTCTTTTGGTCAAGCAAAAGAAAATAAAAAAGTGATTTTTTAAAGTAAACTCTAATTTTAGTTGAATAAATACTTAAAACTCCTAACTTAAAATTCCGAAAAATTAGCCTACCTTTACCTGCGGTTCAATAAAATCGCTATGTCAGTCAATACTAAATACATCTTTGTTACCGGTGGCGTAACATCTTCTCTCGGAAAAGGAATTATCGCAGCATCTTTAGCTAAATTGCTTCAAGCAAGAGGCTTTACAGTTACTATTCAAAAATTAGATCCCTATATCAATATCGATCCGGGTACTTTAAATCCCTACGAACATGGCGAATGCTACGTAACCGAAGATGGCGCTGAAACCGACTTAGATTTAGGGCATTACGAGCGTTTTTTAAATGTGCCTACCTCTCAGGCTAATAATGTTACCACTGGTCGTATTTATCAATCGGTTATTGAAAAAGAACGTAAAGGGGAATTTTTAGGGAAAACCGTTCAGGTTATTCCTCATATTACCGACGAAATTAAAAACAGAATTAAAATCTTAGGAAAAACAGGGCAGTTTCAATTTGTAATTACTGAAATTGGCGGAACAGTAGGTGATATCGAATCTCTACCATACATTGAAGCCGTGCGTCAATTGAAATGGGAATTAGGCGAAGATTGTACCGTTATTCATTTAACCTTGTTACCTTATTTAGCAACGTCTGGCGAGTTAAAAACAAAACCAACTCAACACTCCGTTAAATTATTATTAGAATATGGTGTTCAGCCTGATATTTTAGTATGTCGTTCGGAACACGAAATCAGTCCTGACATCAGACGTAAAATTGCTTTATTCTGCAACGTATCTCCTGATGCGGTTATTGAAGCCTTAGATGCATCAACCATTTATGAAGTTCCATTGTTAATGGAAAAAGAAAAATTGGATGAGATTGTCTTAAAAAAATTAAATATTACAACGCCTACCGAAGTTCATTTAGAAAAGTGGAAAAACTTTTTAAATAAATTTTATAACCCAATCAAAGAAGTAACCATTGGCTTAGTAGGTAAATATGTTGAATTAAAAGAATCTTACAAATCTATTGCAGAAGCCTTTATACATGCGGGTGCTGTAAACGATTGCAAAGTAACTGTAGAATGGATACATAGCGAAAGTTTAACAGACGAAAACGTAAAAGAAAAACTTAAAAATGTAAAAGGTGTATTAGTAGCGCCGGGCTTTGGAAACAGAGGCATTGAAGGAAAAATATCGGCTATTAAATATGCGCGCGAAAACAACGTTCCTTTTTTAGGAATTTGTTTAGGCATGCAATGTTCAGTCATTGAATTTGCCCGCAATGTATTGGGTTTAAAAGATGCGCATAGTCGTGAAATGAACCCTGCAACTTCAGCACCGGTTATTGATTTATTGGAAGCTCAAAAAAACATTTCGCACATGGGAGGTACTATGCGTTTAGGTTCTTACCCTTGCCGCATTGTAGAGGGAACATTAGCTCATAAAATATATGGCAAAACCGATATTAATGAGCGCCACCGACACCGTTATGAATTTAATAACGAATACACCAAGTTATTTAAAGATGCTGGCATGGTGCTTTCGGGCTTAAACCCTACTGCCGAATTGGCGGAGATTGTAGAGATACCGACCCATCCTTTTTTTATTGGTGTACAATTTCATCCCGAATACAAGAGCACAGTAGAAAACCCACATCCTTTATTTGTGAGTTTTGTGAAGGCTTGTTTAGGAGAAAAGGTGTAATTTATTAATTATCTAAATACACTCTTCCTTGTCGCCACATATCAACTGCTTGGTACCAAGGCATTTTAAACGACTCGTTACGTTCCAAGGTATAATCGTTATCCGTAAATGGATTGATGACTTTTATAAACTGAAAAAAAACAGCATTCGGATTTCCTGATTCTCCGTAAGTCCACACCTCTCCATTTTTACGTTTACTTACTTTGTTTGGCGCTCCAAATACGATGTATATCATGCCCCTATCGGTTTTCCAACCCTCTTGATAGCTCGTAAATAATTTATTAGCCTCCTGCACACGACCATAATATTTTCTGATCAGTTCTTTCGCTCTTTCGCCACTACCGCCTATATCTAACCAAAATTGATCTATGGCTAATTTTTTATCGGGCGCGCCCATGCACATATCAAATTCTTTTTTAGCCATAATATAACGGGTAGCTAAAATCATTTGTTCAGCATTTTTTATTTTAGGATAAGCTGGTTCGTATACAAAAAACGTCACACCATCTTTGGTTTCGTCATTTGTTTTTAAATGATAAAAGCCATTGGATGGCATCGTCAATTCAATTTTTTCGTCTCTCACATACACACTGAATGTACTATCTGGCCTGTAACTAAAATGAGGCATAGGCTCCGAACTAAAAGGAGGAATCGCTAATCGAAAGGTAGATTTAAAATAATCAACCGTAAATAGTTTTTCTTTGTGCCGTTCGGATGATAAATACACCAGCTCTTGTGGCTTATAGTAAGCACCGAAATAAACCGTATTAGATAAACTGGTTGCTAAAAAATTCTGCCGTGTTTCTTTGCTTGTTTTATCGGCATAAAGAGCCGTTGTGTATTTTGTTTTTTTATTAGCATCAAATACATTTACAGTAACATAATAATTGAACCCACTTTTTAATCTGAAAAACAAAGAACCTTTCAATTGTTTAAAATCAACTGTTGTTTGCCTGTCTTTTATAGTAACAGAGGAGGTATCTTTAGTTCCTGACAAATTATCTTCTTGGCTAATTTGTAAAAACAACTTTACATCGCTGTAAAAAGAAGCGCTTGTATCTGTTTTTTTATAAACGATGGTTTCGTTAGAGATATCATAAAACAATTGGCTAACTGAATCATTAATATGATAAACCACATACTTAGCATTCAATTCATTATTATCTTTTTTATAAAGCCGGTCGCTACTCGTTTGATTTACTTTTTGATTGGTACAAGCCGTGATCATTAATACCACGAGTGTAACAAACAAGCAAAGGCGACCATAACTATTCATAATGATTGAAATTACAGAAAAGATTTTAATGGAAAAAAAATATAACCTAAAAGAATGATTTTATAAAAGCTTATTTCAAATCGAAAGGCTTACGCTCATATTGACAGCATGATTCTAATTTACCATAAGAATAATCATCGCCATAATACAGATCATCATCATAACCTGCTTTGGCTATCAGTTGTTCAACTTCATCAAGGCTAACAATGGTTGTATCAAATGAAACGGTCATTAATTTAGATTCTACATTCCAATTCTTTTCAGTTACACCTTTTATGTCAACAGCTGTTTCAATGGTTTTTTTGCACTTTTCGCAATTTCCCCAAACTTTAAAAGTCGCTGTTTTTACAGTCGTACTTTGGTTACAAGAAAATAACCCTAAAATAAAAGTGATACTTATTAAATATGAATATTTCATTAGTAGAATTTGGTTTAAATTTAAAGACTTGCAAATGTATAATTTAATTTCAAAAAATAATCAATATACCGTGGCAAAGCATACTTTATGTTTTTTTGTGCCTTTTTATTATCGTGAAAAACGATGATGGTTCCATTTTGAGTATGCTTGATGCTATTTTCGAGGCATTTTTCAGGACTTGTAAATGTATCATAGTCGTAACTTAACACATCCCAAAAAACCATTTTATACTCTTTAACTAGTATATTATACTGTTTCCGGCTAATCCGCCCATAGGGTGCTCTGAATAAATTAGTTTGGGTTAATGCCTGGCATTTATCAACATTATCTAAATAATCCTTTTTTTTAGTTTGCCAGCCCTTTAAGTGATTGTAAGTGTGATTCCCCACCTGATGCCCTTCTTCTAATATTCTTTTAAAAATTTCAGGGTTTTTATCAATGTTTTCACCTACACAAAAAAAAGTAGCTGTAATTTGATAGTGTTTCAAAATATCTAATACCCACGGCGTTAATTCGGGGATAGGCCCATCATCAAACGTCAGGTAAATAATGGGTTGGGTTTTATCCATACGCCAAAGAGAATCCTTATACAAGTTTCGTAATAATTGAGGAGGGCGAACGAGTAGATTCACGAATTTAGATTTAACGTTTTTCAAAAATACTAACTTATTTTTACATTGAACCCTGTATATTTTCCTGCCATTTAGAACCATCGAAGTCATTAGTTTGTTAATTACATAAGTTCCCTAAGTTATTAGGGACTTTTACATACTCAAATACCGCTTTTAATCAGATAGCTTATTTTACTAGTGTATTATTATTATTTTTGGGTTGTTTATCAAACGAATTCTAAAATGAAATTATTAAATCTCATCCCATTATTATTACTTTCCCTTTCTGTTTTTTCTCAAAACCAATACGACAATTTACCACTTGTTGAAAAAATTCAAATGAAAGAAAGTCACTCTACTTCTTTTTCCAATAATAGATTAGGCTCTGGATCTAATCCCACCATTCAAACTACAGGGCCCGAACAAGATTGTAATAGCGCAATTCCTGTTTGCCAAAATGTATATTCAACAACAACATCCTACTCGGGTAATGGTGCAACACAGGAAATCCCTAACAATACTTGTTTAGGTAGCAACGAATTAAATTCCGTTTGGTATACTTTTACAAGTAGCACAGCTGGTAATATTGCATTTAATATAACGCCAAATGTGATTGGACAAGACTACGATTTTGCATTATATAATATTACAGGAACAAATTGCTCAGCTATCGGTAGCGGTGCATTAACCCCTATTCGTTGTAATTTTTCGGCTACGGGCGGCGTTACGGGCTTATCGGCATCAGGCACTAATGCTTCTGAACCAGCCAGTGGTTCAAATCAAAGTACGGTATTAGCAACTACAGTTGGACAAACATATGTGTTAATCATAAGTAATTATTCATCCTCTGCTAATGGTTATCAATTAAATTTTACACCTGGAACTGCTAGTATTTTTGATGTGACTCCTCCTACATTAACCAGTGTTTCTGCACCTTGCGGATCTAATGTCTTAACTTTAAATACGAGTGAACAAGTTACTTGTGCATCTATTGCAACCAATGGCTCTGATATATCTATTTCAGGCACAGGCGGGCCTTATACCATTATCGGTGCCAATGGCGTGAATTGTGGTAGTTCAACTGCGCAAATACAATTTACCATCACGCCTGCCTTAACTGGTGGTGGCCCATGGGTTTTAAACGTTCATAATGGTACTGATGGAAATAGCTTTATCGACAATTGTGGTAACGCAATGCCTACAACTAACGTTTCCTTTAGCGTTTCGCCTGCTACACCTATAATTACAGGGCCTTCGTCCGTATGTAAAGGTTCTGTATTTGCCCTAACATCATCAAGTGCTGTTTCTTATACATGGACAGGCGCTGGTGTTCCTGTTGGACAACAAAATCAACAAACTATTTCGGTAACAGGTAATACTGCGGGAACATTGAATTTTAATTTAGTTGTAAGTTATGGCGCATGTGGTACTGCCACTGTTACCAAAGCTGTTACAGTTAAGGATGCTCCAATTGCCAACTTTACTGCTTTGCCTTCTTTAACTGTTTGCGCAGGATCTGCTGTAACCTTTACTAATACATCCACATATCCTTGTAGTACAGGTGGTTTGGGCATTAACCAATGTAATTGTGGTTCTTTTTTATGTCAAACAACATCAAACCAAGGTACTTTTGCTACTTATTTGTGGACCTTTGGTGATGGCGGAACTGCTTTTTATTTAGGAGGAAGTCCTGCTGCAAATTTTAGCCCATCGCATACTTACAGTGCGCCAGGTACTTATGTGGTGAGCTTAGCTGCATCTGGTTTAATTAATACCTGTAGCAATAATAAAAATTTAACAATCACCGTTCTTCCTGCAGCAGCGAGCTTAACGGTTTCTCCTTCGGTTACTATATGCCCGGCACAATCAACAACACTAACAGTTAGCGGTGGTTCCAGTTATACCTGGACTCCAGCCGGTAGTTTAAGTTCCACAAGTTCGGCTACAACAATTGCTACTCCTTCAACAACAACTATTTATACAGTTAGCGCTCCTGGTTGTGGAAGCACAACAACAGCTACTACGCAAGTCGTAGTGGGTGGCACACCACCTGTAATAGGTGCAATTTCAGGACCTACAATTGTATGTCCTAACCAAACAGGCGTTACTTATTCGGTAACAAATGTAGCTTCAGCTAATTATACATGGACAGTTCCTGCAGGCGCAACCATTACATCTGCACCTACTAATTCTAATGCTATTACGGCTAGTTTTGGGGCAGGCGCAGGAACTATATCGGTAACTGCCACTGGCACTTGTGGCACTACTACTGCTACATTAACGGTTACATTATCTACGCCAGGCACCTTAACACTTTCGCCTGCTAGCACGGTTTGTCCTGGTCAAAGTGCCACTCTTACAGCTACCGGAGGCACAACTTATACATGGAGCCCCTCTGCTACACTTAATACAACTAATGGAGCTACGGTTATTGCAACACCCGCCGCTACTCAAATTTATAATGTAAATAGCGTGTCGTGTGGTAGTGCTGTAAATGGTACAGTGCAAGTAACCGTTAATGGATCTCCTCCTGCTATTGGACCAGTAAATGGTTTAACGGCAATATGTGTCAACCAAACAGGCGTTACTTATTCAGTAACAAATGTAGCTTCAGCCAATTATACATGGACTGTTCCTGCTGGCGCAACCATCACATCTGCTCCTACCAATTCAAATGTTATTACTGTAAACTTTGGAGCTACTGCTGGCTCAATAACTGCTGTGGCTGCTACAGCTTGTGGTAGTGCTACCTCCATCGCTAGTGTTAATATAACTGCCGCAGGAAATTTAACGGTAACACCATCGATGACGGTTTGCCCAAGTTCAACCATTACGTTATCTGCTATTGGTGGCTCAACCTATACTTGGTCGCCTGCCGCTACCTTAAGTTCTGCTAATGGAAGTACGGTATCGGCAACACCTGCCACTACTACAACATACAGTGTTAGTAGCATTTCTTGTGGAGTACCAGTAACTGCTACCGTTGAAATAAATATTAATGGAGGAGCACCTGCTATTGGATTAATTGATGGGCAGTTTGTAATTTGTAATTCAGCTAAAACAGGTTTAACCTATTCCGTTGTTAATGTACCCGGAGCAACGTATTCCTGGACAGTTCCTTCGGGAGCAACCATTACCTCAGCCCCATTAAATTCAAATTCGATTACCGTAAATTACGGGGTATCTTCTGGCTCTATTATCGTTACAGCCACTACTGCTTGTGGTTCTGCAACATCTATTGCTACTATGACTTTAATTCCAAGTCCAACTATTACTGCAACAGCAAACACAACATTATGTGCTGGTGGCTCTGCTACTTTAAATGCAAATGGTGGAGCATCTTATACCTGGGCGCCCGGAGGTTCAAATGCAACAAGCATATCCGTTACTCCAACCATTACCACCACCTATACCCTAACGGGAGATAATGGAATTGGTTGTGCAAATACGAGTACAGTTCAAGTTACGGTAGTCAGCTCTCCTACTTTGGTTATATCTCCAAACTTCACGGTATGTCCCAATGCGGCCCATACGTTTAGTGCCAGTGGTGCCAACAATTATACGTGGACACCCAATATATTTTTAAATACCAATACAAGCGGAACGGTTATTTCAACTCCAACCATTACAACTACCTATACGGTTGACGGCTCTACTGTGGCCTCTTGTACAGATACTAAAACTGTTTCCATCACTGTTTCCAATACAGTAGTGGTAACTGCATCAGCTACCAGCCCTACTATTTGTCCATTAGGGAATACCGCACTTAATGCAAGTGGCGCTGCCGGGTATACGTGGACACCTAGCTTATCATTAAACTCACCAACAGGCGGTAATGTCACGGCTACGCCTTCTTCGAGTCAAACCTACACGGTTATTGGCGCTACCGGTACTTGTACTAATTCGGCACAAGTGGTAGTTACGGTTACAACAAACCCTGTTATTACAGTGGCTTCTAGCCCAACGATTTGTTCTGGCAGTAGTGCCGGATTAAATGCGTCTGGTGCTAATACATACACATGGAGCCCTTCAGCGGGATTAACACCTACCGTTGGAGCTAATGTGACGGCTAATCCAAATACAACGAAAACATATACGGTTGTTGGTTCTAGTGCACAGGGTTGTAGCAGTTTTACAACTGTTACCGTTTCTGTTGTGCAAGTTCCAAACCTTTCAACGTCTTCTAATCCTCCTTCTATCTGCGCGGGTAAGTCTTCTACCTTATCTGTGTTTGGGGCTAATACATACACCTGGTCGCCTGTGGCATCTTTAAATACGGCTAATGGAGCAAGTGTTATCGCTTCTCCTATCATCAACACAACTTACACTGTTTTTGGCTCAAATACGTTAGGTACAGTATCCTGTAATTCTAATGCTATTATTACGGTTACGGTTATTCCTAATACCATTGTTACCACTAGCAGAAATGATACCATTTGCGTGAATACAAACACCATCATTACTGCTTCCGGGGGCGATACGTATAGTTGGAATCCTGCTGTCAGTCTAACAAGTCCAAATGCATCAGTTACAATAGCGCAACCAATTGTTACTACTGTTTACACAGTCACTGCTTCTACAGGAGGTTTATGTCCCGGTACCAATACAGTACAAGTGTTTGTTCGTCCTTTACCAACCTTAAATGCTGGTGTGGATACAACTATTAATATTGATGAAACGTATGTATTACACGGAACAGGCAGTGTGCCTGTTGGTTTTTTATCGCCTGATGGGGTGCCGTTAATTTGTCATTACTGCCCTATTGTTGAAGTGCATCCTTTACAAACTACCTGCTATACATTAGAAGCTGTAGATAAATTTGGATGTAAAAATTACGACGATATCTGTATTAACATTACTAAAAACTGGGATGTATTTATCCCTAATGCTTTTACTCCTAATGGTGATTTAGATAATGAATATTTTATACCGAAAGGGTTTGGCTTGGCACAGATTAATATGAGTATTTTTGATAGATGGGGTGTCGAAATTTTTCAGGAAACCGATACAAAGTTAGGCTGGGATGGTAAATATAAAGGTGCTATTTGTCAACAAGGTGTATATATCTACCAAATAGAAACAACATCTATGGGCGGTGTGAAGTTCAAAAAAACAGGCCATGTAAATGTATTAGCTAAAGTGAAATAAACAAGATAACTCATAACACAAAAAACCCTCTGACGTTAACATCAGAGGGTTTTTTGTAAAAAATATAAACCTATAACTATTACAAAGAAATTTTGTGTACACGATGAATAGGAATCACAACCCCTTGTTTTAAAATCACTCGTTTATCTGTCACTCCCCAAACGGTTGTTTCTACAAGTTTCCTGGCTTTATCGTCTTCAAAATAAATTTTAATTTTAGTGTGTTCTAAATTCCCTAAAGCCAAAGCTCTGTTCAATTCCGAATCGCGTTCCTTAATTAAATCCTTATCTAACAAAACTTCATCGTGTGGAAATTTTAAGGTTTCAATTGCTTCTTTTTCTATTTTTTCGAATGTAGTAGTCATGTTATATAAGTATTAGATGGTTTGTAGTATTTAGTTAAACCATCAAAACTAAAAATGGTTACACTAAAGTAAAAAAAAGAATAAACAATTTGGTAAAAGCCCGTCGCTTTTGATAACAATCACCAGCAAACATCATCAAGATTGCTAATCAGTGGGGCTTTAGCCCACCATTGATAGATTCATTGTCTATTTATTTTTTTATTAACAACACCACATTTTCAACATGTGCTGTTTGCGGAAACATATCCACTGGCTGAATGCTTTGTATGTGATACTGCTCCATCAACATTTCTAAATCACGGGCTTGAGTAGCAGGGTTACAACTAACATATACTATTTTTTGAGGAGCAGCTTTTAAAATAACTGCTACAACATCCACATGCATTCCTGCTCGTGGTGGATCGGTAATGATTACATCAGGCTTACCGTGAGTAGCAATAAAATCAGCATTTAAAACGTCTTTCATATCGCCTGCAAAAAATGTTGTGTTGGTAATCCCGTTTAATTCGGAATTAGCTTTAGCATCAATAGTAGCATCAGGCACATACTCAATGCCCACAACCTTTTTGGCATGCTTAGCCACAAAATTAGCGATAGTGCCGGTACCTGTGTATAAATCATAAACCACTTCGTTACCAGTTAATCCGCATAAATCGCGGGTTATTTTATAGAGTTCATAGGCTTGTTGCGAATTTGTTTGATAAAATGATTTGGCTGAAATTTTAAATTTAAGTCCTTCCATTTCTTCAAAAATATGATCTCTGCCATGAAACGTCACAATATCAAGGTCTTGCAGGGTATCATTTCCTTTTTGATTAATCACGTATTGCAAAGACGTAATTTGCGGAAAGGTTGTTTTTAAATGATTTAATAATAAAGCGATGTTTTCGGGCTCGTTATCAAAAAACTGAATAAGCACCATCAACTCACCGTTACTGGATGAACGGATCATGAGGGTACGTAATAAACCTGTTTTATTTCTAACATTAAAAAAGGTAAGATTATGTTTATTAGCAAAATCACGAATATCGTTACGAATTGTATTAGAAGGTTCTGCCTGTAAATAACAGTTTTGAATATCTAAAATTTTATCGAACATTTTAGGGATATGAAAACCTAACGCATTGCGGTTACCAATCTCAACGCCACTTTTAACCTCTTCGTTGGTTAACCATTTTTTATCGGAAAAAGAAAACTCTAATTTATTACGATAAAAATAATTTTCTTTATTAGCGAGAATCGGTTTTAGAGTTGATATATCTAAGTGGCCAATACGCATCAGTGCATCGGCTACTGTTTTTTGTTTGAATACTAATTGAGTTTCGTAATTCATGTGTTGCCACTTACAACCGCCACAATGTCCGAAGTGCTCACATGTAGGTTCTATGCGGTTTTCGGATGGTTGATGAATAGTAACGATATGTCCTTCGGCGTAATTATTTTTTTTACGGGTAATGAGAACGTCTGCTACATCGCCTGGTACGCCACCATCAACAAAAATAACCATACCATCTACTTTAGCTACTGATTTTCCTTCGGAAGAAATATCAACAATTGGGGCATTTTCAACAAAAATATTTTTTTTAATTTTACTCATAGGCTGTAAAGATATAAGAACAGGGCAAAAGATGAAAGATTATGGTTGAAAGTTTGCTATGTAAGTGAGTATTTCTTTAAAACGAAGTTATAGTGAATATTTATTCGTTTGTTTTCTGTCTATCTTTTTCCATAAATGAAAAAGAAACAAAAAATCTAGTCAAAAATATGCACCACGCTCCTCTCGGAATTCTACGGATTTTACGCTCCGCTAAATCCTTGAATTCTCGATTCACCGCTACTCTACCCGCATTTTTGACAGGCCTACGCTCTTATTTTATTCGGCATTTTCTTAAATTATTATCTATTTTTTTCTTTAGAGGCTTTTAAATAGACTTATTATATAGGGAAGTAATTCTTAAAAAACGATAACATTCCGTCATATAAGAGATATATGATTAAATTTATGGATTCAAAAAATGACCATCCTGTTTTCTATATCGCGTATTAAACTCTCTCTTTTAGTGATGGTGTTTTTCTATTCCTTTATGGGATTGTCTCAATCGACTGTTAAAACAGATAAAGGGAAGTTTATCAAAATCAATCATGCAAACCGTTTGGTATTTGACAAAACATTGGGCATTGATGCGCAACGCCTTATCGGAAATGTAGAATGCGAACATGAAGGTGCAGTGATGCGTTGCGACAGCGCTTATTTATATAGTAACAAAAAACTAGAAGCATACGGACATATCAGTATCATTAAAGGCGATAGTATTTTTTTGTATGGCGACTCGTTAAGATATGATGCTGCCACTAAATTGGCTAATTTAAAAGGCAATGTACGTTGCATTGAAAAAGAAATGACGCTAACGACCAGTACTTTAATATATGATATTGGTAATTCGGTTGCGAGTTATTATAATGGCGGAACGATTGTAAATAAAGAGAATACGCTGAAAAGTAAAAACGGACATTACTATTCGGCTACCAAAGATGTAACGTTTCATTATGATGTAACCTTGGTAAATCCTAAATACAAAATGAGTGGCGATACCTTGCGGTATAATACGATTAATAAAACTGCTTACTTTTTGGGGCCATCTATTATCATTAGTAAAGAAAATTACATCTACTGCGAAAATGGCTGGTACGACACCGATAAAGAGATATCTCGTTTTAGTAAAAATGCGGTGATTGTTACCAAAACACAAAAGCTATTAGGTGATAGTATTTTTTATGATCGTAAAAAAGGTTATGGCAGAGCAATTAAAAATGTTCAGATTATTGATACAACTAATAAATCATTTATTCTGGGAAATTTTGCCGAACACTATGAAAAAGGGAATAGAGCCTTGGTTACCGGAAATGCCATCTATGGAAAGGTTGTAGAAAAAGACACCTTATTTGTTTCTGGCGATACGTTATTATATAATCAACCAGACTCATTGCATTCATATATGAAAGCATTCAGACATGTAAAAATTTATAAAAAAGATCTGCAAGGTTTATGTGATTCGTTGGGATATAGTTCGCACGACTCGTTAATGAAACTTTATAATTCGCCCGTGTTATGGACTAACAACGGACAAGTAACCGCTAAACAGATAAATGTAGTAACTGGTAAAAGCAGCGTAAAATCATTTGAATTGAATGGTAATGCCATCGTGATACAAAAAGTAGATAGTTTGGATGACAATAAATTTAACCAAATAGAAGGAAGACGTATAGAAGGTTTTATAGAAAAAGATACCTTACGGAAATTAAACGTTATTAGTAACGCACAAATTATTTATTACGTGAAAGAAAAAAAGAATTACAAGGGCGTGAATAAAACCATTTGCAGTGATTTAACCGTGTGGTTTAATGCAGGTGGTGTTGACAGAGCAACTTATAGAAACAAACCCGAATCAACGGTTTTACCTTTAAAAAGTGTAGATGACAAAGAAATGCGTTTGAAAAACTTTGTATGGTTAGAGCATAAACGCCCGAAGAAAAAAAGTGATATTTTAGTGAGGTAAGGTTTTCAAAACCCGACGCTATTGTAAAATGTTTTGAAACTTATTTATAAAACAAAAAAATGAGCAAAAAAAATTCAGCAAACACTTCAAGCATTATATTTATAAACAAATAAACAAAATGGAACACGAATTAACATCGGAAGGGAAATGTGTATTTTGCTCACAGATATTGCCACAAGCAACATTAACAAAACATTTGGCTACACACTTAACTAAAATAGAAAAAGAGGATGCAAATAAAAGCCCCGAAACTTATTGCCACATTGTGGTTGATGATGGCGTAATGTTTTTGCACCTACTAGTAAAAGGCAAAGCTAGCATGAAAAAAATAGATACCTTTTTAAAAGATATTTGGTTAGAATGTTGTGGACATATGAGCGGCTTTGGACACAAAGATTTTAAAGTATCTACCACACACTTGGTGATGGATGTGTTTGAAACTAAAGTGAAAATATACCACGATTACGATTATGGTTCAACAACCCGGGTATTTTTAAAAGGCATAAAAAATTACAAACTTAAAATTAAGGAAGATGTTATTTTGCTGTCGCGTAACGAACCCTTAAAATTAATTTGTGCAAAATGCGAAAAACATCCCGCGGCAAATATTTGCACAGTATGCGATTGGCATTTCTTTTGTGAAAGTTGTTCCGGTAAACACGAACAAGAATGTGATGATTTTGAAGATTACGCA
>JAYVDU010000180.1:0-5508 GCA_043749245.1 Bacteroidota bacterium
CTTATCATGAGCAAATTGACAAGAACAAAAGAAGAAAAAAATAAAAACATAATATTTCATCATTTTATAATTTTATTTGCTGTAACCTTTATATTACCCTCTGGAATATTGCCGTTATTCACGCCTTTACGACTTGGGTTATATCTTCTTGGATCCGTGTCTTTAAAATTGTCTTTATCAACTGGACTGCTGGAATTCCTCCACATAAAATTACTTATCCTTTCATTAAATTTTTGAGCTGACATATTACTCCCCGCTGCTGGATTCCTAAGTTGATCGTACAGATTAAACATTTGGCTTCCATCAATATTTACTGTTAATGATGCGATTGCCGAATGATCATCTCCACCTAAAGCCATAACGAAAAATGTGGTTCCCACCGTTTTACCTGCGATTCCTATCATTTTATCGGCTATATTGATGTTAAAATCTTGTTGAGGAACTATTTCTCCAATTTTCTTATTGTTTGATGCATTATTATTCTCGGATACAATATCGTTTTTATCTAATAATCCTTCGTTTTTCCATTTTTTCATGCTTTCAAGAATATTTCCACTATTATTATTAATGGGATTAGTATCCTTGTTTGCTTTTATTGAATTGTCGTTTTTCAAAATCCGAAGACTTGCTACAACTGCCGTTATACAATCAAAAAACCCTTCTGCATCAGATCCAAATTCAGCCTGCTTGCCTATTCCATTTCTTCTAAAGTTAGCATACAATTTATTGTTGTCATTTTGAAAAGTCGTAAGTTTATTTATGGCATCGCTTTGGAACTTAGAATTATCTTTCGTTGCCATGTCATTTAACATATCGGTTTTATGGCAAAAAAGGTTATAATATGTAATAGAAAACATTCTCTCTTTATTATACCAAGGTTCTCTACCATCTAAATCAATAGCTTGAATAGGTGTATTTCCTGCGAAAGCGTACGTTGAAAGTTCTGGATATTTTTTCATTAATGGGTCTACACTCAGGAACTTAGCAATCCTCGGATCATAAATCCTCATCCCGTAATCCTGCTCACCAGTTTCTTTATCATTTTCTTTTCCATTAAAACCGTAACGATACAGTGACGAAGTATAACTCCTGCTGTCTATCGCCATGCCAAAAGGGTAATAATCCGTCGCACTAATAACAACAGCATTAAAACCAACTTTTGTAGTTCCGCTTAAACTGTCCGTTTTTCTATCATTAATAACCGCCATCACATTACCCAAATGGTTCGTCAGTTCATAATTTCTTTTGCCTTCGTACAGTTTTGAAATAGATCTCAAACCCTTATTCACAAGTGTATCTGCCCTATACAAACCCAAACGGCTTGAACCAAAAATATACTGCTCGCGCCAACTGACAGAATCATTATGTCGCGTGTAAACGTCCATTGTGTTTCCTTGCGCATCTCTGATGTAGTAGGTGCGTGTCGTATCTCCAGCTAAAACTACTCTTTTGAGCACTCTTTGCTGCATCGCATTATAACCAAACGCTAAACTCGCGCCACCCGCTTTTGTGTTGGTTAATATTTTTCCGTACGGCGACCAAGAGACTGACATGGATTGCGAGTTGTCCGCTACCATGTTGCCACTCTTATCATAGATATAATTGTTTGGTAACTGTCCGTCAATATCCGTCGTCGAAACATTATTTGCAACATTGTCCGTAATATACTGCAGCTGATTAGTGCCAGCATTGTATTTGTAATTCAAACTATCCTGCGTAACGCCTGCATCTTTATTGCGCTTGTATTTCAGAATGTTTCCGTTCGCATCATAACTCACGCGCTCTTGGTAATCTAAACTCGCACCAATTCGTTTTTATTTTACGCGAAATTTATTTTTCAAATTTCTTTTTGATGCACTTAAATGTATAATTTTTTACCACATTTAATTGTGTAAATTTTGGTAACAATTTAGTTTTTGAAAATGAAAAATTATTTTTTGAAACCGCACAGCGTTTTTTGCAAGAACTGCGTGGGTTTAATTTTTAAAACCCACGCACGTTGCATTGTGCAAAAGCCTTTTTTCTTTTTGCACTATTTATGTTTTTTCCCTCGATGTCAATGAACGTTTGGCAAAATTTTTGTAAAATTTTTACGTGTTTTGCTTTTTAACACTTATCATTTTGCTGCTTTTGTTCCAAATATTGGGGAGCAGCTCAATAATCAATTTTCTTAATTAATGAATCCAAATTATAATATTCTTCGATTAATAATTTTCCTTTTTGATCAAAATATTTAAAAACGCTATCTTTCTTTGCTCGTTTAAAAAAACCAATCGATTTAATTTTACCATCCTCATAAAATAGCTTTTGTTGATAACTTGGCACACTAAATACTTTCCATTTAAAGCTATTAGAGCCGAAGATTGAATCTCTACCAACTAAAATCGTATCAGCTTCAAATTTAGTGAAAAGCAGCTCCTCATTTAATATTCCTTTTTCATTATAAAATTTTGATTGAGTAAATTCACCCAAGACGTAATTGAAATTTTCTTTTTCTTTGAACCCTCGAGAATTATAGTAAATTCTTTTAAATATTTTATCTTTTTTGTAAATACTAACAACTTTAGAGCCATCAGAATTATTCAAAACCGACTTGGAAGTACAATAACTAAAGAAAAAAAGTATAAAAATTATTTTTTTCATGATACAATTTTATTTTCGTTCAAAAGTAAAAATAACAGTTCTTCCACTTTCACCAGCAGAGGCACTTCCACGAGATATATTAATTTGATTTGCATTAATGCCTTTCTTGTTCACTAAATCATCCTTAATTATTTTTCCTCTAAGGTCCATCAAAGTGCCATTAGTATTTTTTATGTTACTCCTTTTAGTAAGAACATCAATCAGTGGGGTATCATTCCCATAATTCCAAACTTCTGGACCCGTCCCTATCTTATCTTTGGAAGGATCATAAGGGCTGTATCCAATATTAGCAGATATAGTTACAGATAGTTTTGGATTTCTTTTAAGAATTTCAGCTACATCTCCAACATCTCCCCAACCACCTAATACTTCATTACTATTACCTTTGAATTTGACATTGCCAACTTTGGGTGGCGGTGGCGGATCGTTTTGTGGTGGAATTTGCTTAATGTCTCTAGGTTTTTTAATTTTTGGATGCCCAATAGGTTGAGGAGTTAGAGGCTCTGTAACTACTTTTTGAGGAGTAGGTTTGTCCTCTGTTTCATGTACAGGAGCTGGAACTGAAGGTTTTTTTGATTTAGAATACGGCCCATAAATAATTTCAGTAGTATTTATTCCGTATTTTTTGGGATTATCTCTATAACCTCTAAGATCTTGCACATCGCCTATAAGCCTTGAAGAAATATCGACTATTGGTGATTTAGAACAATCAATATAAATGTACTGCATTTTTCCTATATCATTTTTTTCTGGATTTGGTTTAAGTCTCATGCTTATCTCAATTCCACTTTGACCTCTCGATGCAGGTTGTTCGTTCATGAATACTTCTTCTAAACCATCTAAATCGATTGCCCAAATAGGTTTGTTACCTGCAAATTGGTATGGTGTATACCAAGGGTAGTTATCAGCAATCGGATCGACACTTAAAAACTTAGCAATTCTCGGGTCGTAAATCCTCATTCCATAATCCTGCTCACCCGTTTCTTTATCTAATTCTTTTCCATTAAAACCGTAACGATACAAAGACGAAGTATAACTCCTACTGTCTATCGCCATCCCAAAAGGGTAATAATCGGTGGCACTAATAACAACCGCATTAAAACCCACCTTCGTTGTTCCACTTAAAGAATCTGTTTTACGATCGTTAATAACCGCCAACACATTTCCTAAGTGGTTCGTCAGTTCGTAGTTGCGTTTACCCTCGTATAGTTTACTTATTACAGTCAGACCTTTATTCACCAAAGTATCCGCCCTATACAAACCTAAACGACTACTCCCAAAAATATACTGCTCGCGCCAACTCACGCTGTCGTTGTGGCGCGTGTACACACCCATCGTATTTCCTTGCGCATCTCTGATGTAGTAGGTGCGTGTCGTGTCCCCAGCTAAAACTACTCTTTTGAGTACTCTTTGCTGCATGGCATTATAACCAAAAGTTAGGTTCGCACCGCCACCCTTGTTGTTTTGAAGTATCTTTCCGTACGGCGACCAAGAAACAGACATGGATTGCGAGTTGTCCGCTACCATATTGCCCGACTTATCATAGATATAATTGTTTGGGCTTTGGTTGTCAATATCCGTTGCGCTTACATTACTTGCTACATTATCCGTGATGTATTGCAATTGGTTTGTACCAGCATTGTACTTATAATTCAAACTATCCTGCGTGATGCCTGCATCTTTGTTGCGTTTGTATTTTAGAATATTACCGTTTGCATCATAACTCACACGCTCTTGATAGTCTGCGCTCGCTGCGGTTGTTTGCCACAAGTTTTGTGTCGCTGTGGCTTTCCACGCATCCATACTCGCAAGGCGGTGCAATTGATCGTAGCCATACGCGTAACCTATCGGCGCACCAAACTGTGTGTTGTGCTGCGATATCGCTCTGATATTACCGTTGTATAAATTCGGTGTGGCTTGCGCAAAACTCGAAACATTGGTCAAATCTTTATCGAACAGTGTTGCAGTAATCGGCTTATAATCATTCTGATAATAGTGAATCACATAGCCGAGTACATCTTTGGGTTGAAACTTTCTGCCATTGACGGCTAATCCATCGCGACCCATATCACTACTCGGGCTGAGCGAATCGCTGTTCATTCCTTTGAGCCAACCTTGTAGCGTGTAAGCGTAATCAACGCCTTGCAAACTGTTTCCAATCAGCATACGCGCGAGTGGTCCGTGTTTGTAGTAGGTGTACATCGCTTCTTGATTCCAATAGCTACTGCCCGACATGCTCGGACTGTAATACGCGAGTTGCTGCGAGGTATAAACAATAGAGAGTCTATTATCGGCATCATACACATAGCGGTGTGTGAACTGATCGACCGAGTCCTTTTGGTAAAACACGGCGTTGACTTTACCCGAGAGTTGGTCGTAATTGTAATCTATGCGCTTAAAGCGTTGATTGAATGCGTTCAACTCCTTAATATCTTGCACCAGCGTTTTCACATTACCCGTTACATCGTAACTGTAATGCGTGGCAAAATCGTAGAGCGAATCGGTCGCACTCCACACGTCGCGGTAGGTGGCACTGACCACGCGATTTCTAAGGTTATCTTGAATGTCTGTTCCGAGCGGTCGAGAGAGCGTAAAACGCGCAGCATCGTAATAGGTGTTGGTCACGTAGCGTTTAAACGCCGCTGTGTACCATGCGGTATAAGCAGCCGTATCGCGTGCAATCACATCCGTCATTGAAGTAATTGATGTATCTTCCCCCACTTCAAAGACGCGACTGAGATAATCGTAACGCGTATAACTGTAATAGCGCGGTCCGAGTTGTCGTTGTCGCCCATCTTGACTGACTATCAATCTGCCAATTCTATCGTACCAAAACTTCGCTGTATCGGCATCCGGCGATTTTTG
>JAYVDU010000181.1:0-1565 GCA_043749245.1 Bacteroidota bacterium
TTAGAATATTTTAACAATGCCATTAAATTGGATTCAACTAAATCAATCTATTATTGCTACCGTTCTGATACGAAAAAATTAATTAGTGATTATAATGGAGGAATCGCTGATGCTGATAAGGCTATAACCCTAGCTCCTTTATCCGATAATGGATATGCTGCAAAAGCAAATAGTGAGTTTAATTTATATTACTTCGAAAAAGCTTTAGTTAATTATACAAAAGCAATAAATTTAAATCCAAAAAACTCTAAACGTTATGTTTTTAGAGGTTATTGTTATTATGAATTGGGCAAATTCAAGGAAGCCTTAGCTGATTATGACATTGCGACTAAGATGAATACTTCAGAAAGTATTTTAGATTACTATAAAGGATTACTATTCTTTGAGATAAAAGAATACGACAAGGCAATTTTAGCATTTAATATATTTATACCTTCTCAACATAAAAAAAATAGAGGGATTGTTTATTATTATAGGGGAGAGTGTAATTTGAGATTGAATAGGAATGATTTAGCTATAAAGGACTTTGAAGAATCTTTAAAAAAAGATGCTGATATTATTGATAATTATAAGAGTTTAGGTGTTTGTTACACCAACTTATACGACACAATCAATATGCGTAAAAATTTTGATATTGCAGTGCAAAAAGACTCAACTAACGCAAATTATTATTACACATACGCAGTTAATGAACAGTATTTAAATAATTGCCAAAAAGCATTGGTTTTACTTAATAAGTTTTATGAACTGATAACCCATTCCAAAAAGAAGTTGGCTATTGGTTATTATCTGAATTTAGCTCTCGCCAAAGGTTGTTTAGGAGATACCATAAGTGCCTTAGAAAATTTTAATAAAGCTGAAAAATCAGATAGCAATGAAGTATTAATTTATAAGGATAGGCTAGAGTTTTTATTTTTTGACACACTGTATATAAATCAAATGATATATGATGCAAGTAAATTAATAATATTAGTTAAAGATACGACTCAACGACCTTACTTATATTCATTTAGTGGTTTTTTGAAAATGGCTAATGGTGATTCTTTAGGTGCAGAAAAGGATTTTAAAAAATCTTTAGAAACAGAAACAGACAAACAGTTTTTATATTATAATATAGCATGTTATTACTTAATGAGACCAACAAGCATTTATAAAGAAAAGGTAAAATATTATTTCAGTAAAGCATTAGATTTAAATGATTCTTTAATAGGTGCATATAAATTACTAGCTTATGAATATATACAAGAGGGTAATATAAAGGAAGCGATAAAAACGTTAGAGAAGGCTGAAAAAAGACACGCTAAAACAATTTATGGCGAAGACCTTAAGCAATGTAGAATTGCTTTTGAAAATGAATTCAAAAAAGGAATCAAAACAAATTACGATATGGATTTAATATATTATTATCCAGGTCAAAGTTCTATTATACAAAGAATTTTAAAAGAAGCTGAGAAGAAATCATCTATTAGCAAAAAAAGAATAAAGTTATAATGACTTAGCTAGTGGTCAGATTATCCCCTGAAGTTAATTAAATTTTGTAAAAAAGAACACTTATATTTATAAAA
>JAYVDU010000182.1:0-5490 GCA_043749245.1 Bacteroidota bacterium
ATATTTGATAATCAAAACTCAGGAAGTACACGATACTTAAAAGACTCACTGGTTGCCAATCAAAATTTTGGAAAAAATTGTAAAGCAGTAAACAATACTAATGAATTAATAAAATCGATTTCGTTAAACTCAACAAGCATTGGAGTTTGCGACTATGCGTGGCTTAGCGACAAAGATGATAATACTACTAAAGAGTTTTTAAAAACAGTTAAGATTCTTTCTGTATCCAGGCCAAATAATAAATTGGCCTATATGCCCGATCAATCAAACATTGCAACGCGCGATTATCCATTTACAAAAACTATTTGCATCATCCGTCGTTCTTCTGAATTTAGTTTAGGAAAAGGCATCGAAACATTTATTGCAGGACCTATCGGTCAACTCATGTTTTTAAAACAAGGCTTAGCCCCTAATCGCCAAGAAGAGCGCTTAATAGAAGTGGACATGAGTCCTTTGAAATAACACTATTTAAAGCATTATACATAGTTATTTAAAAAAACGATGCATTCAAAATAGTAGTATCTTAGGCGCTTAATACACATGAACGTTAGAAAAATAAATTACATTGAGCGATGGATTAATTGGATACATGAAAAAACCAATGAAAAACAATTTTTAATTTTCTCAAGTTTCTTAGTGGGATTAAGCGCTGGACTTGCTGCTGTTATTCTAAAACTATTTGTTCATTTTATTCGATACAACTTAGTTGAGAATTTTTTCTTTCGATTTGATTTTAAATACCTCTATTTAATACTGCCTTTAATAGGTATTGGCCTGACGATCTTCATCGTAAATTATTTTTTCAAAAAACGATTAGACAGAGGAAATGGCGCCATCCTTTTTGCCATTGCTAAAAAAAGTAGTTTCCTGCCCTTTCAACAAATGTATTCACACGTGTTTACAAGCGCATTAACCGTTGGTTTTGGCGGATCGGCGGGTCTTGAATCCCCCATCGTAAGTACGGGCGCCGCTATTGGTTCAAACTTTGCCAGAACCTATAAATTAAGTTATAAAGACCGAACATTATTATTAGCCGCTGGTGCCGCAGGTGGAATTGCAGGCGCATTTAATGCACCAATTGCGGGAGTATTGTTTGCCTTAGAAGTTATTTTAGTAGACATCAGTATTAGTGCGTTTATCCCCTTGCTTATTGCAGCGGCCTCTGGAGCCTTATTATCTAAAATTATTTTACATGAAAGCAATCTGTTATATTTCAAATTAAAACAACCCTTTGATTATCACAATGTGCCTTTTTACATCCTACTAGGGCTATTAGCTGGAATCGTATCTTTGTATTATGTTAACTTTTTTAGTAAAGTAGAAGCTAAATTCCACAAGGTAAAATCAAGCCTCACAAAATGGATTATTGGTGGCATTTCTTTAGCGTTTTTATTCGCGTTATTTCCATCCCTTTATGGAGAAGGTTACGAGAGTATAAAAGCGCTTTCTGAATTTAAAGCGCACGAGTTATTTAAAAAAAGTATACTGGTAGGATTTATAAATGATAAATGGACTCTTTTATTATTTATTACCTTAACCTTATTGCTCAAAGCAATTGCTACTGGTATCACGCTGGGCATTGGTGGAAATGGTGGCAACTTCGCTCCTTCTTTATTTGTGGGAGCTTATCTTGGATTTATCTTTTCGTTCTTTTTGTCTCTTATGGGGTTCGACAATATTCCAATCAGCAATTTCACCATTGTAGCAATGGCAGGCATCTTGAGTGGTGTTTTTCACGCACCACTTACTGGCATCTTCTTAATTGCTGAAATTACGGGGGGTTACGAACTCATCATTCCTTTAATGATTGTTTCGTCTATTAGTTATGTGATTGTTAAATATTTTCATCCCGAATCTATGGACGTTAAAAAACTAAAAGATACAGGAACAATCGTCACCGATAATAAAGACACCAGCATCTTAAGTAAAATTGACATTCGTTCGATGATTGAAACAGATTTTGCAACTATTCATTTCAAAGCTACGCTCCGCACCATTGTTGAGTCTATCAAACATTCTAAAAGAAATACGTTTCCTGTTGTAAAAAAGAATAATAAACTATTAGGAATTATATACCTCGATAACATTCGTGAAGAAATGTTTAATTCGGAACTTTATGATGTTGTTACTGCCAAAGAACTGATGCGCAAGCCATCAATGGTTTTAAACATCAACGAAGATATTTTTTCAATTATGAAAAAATTTGAGGAATCTGGTCAATGGAATTTACCTGTTGTGGACGACGATATTTATGTTGGCTTTTTATCTAAGTCCAGTATATTGGATAAATACAGACATCAATTAATAGAAACTATCTAAATAATCAAGTTCAAAAAACACTGATGACATCATTTGCCCACCCACTATGTTTAACCCTATTCAAAGCCTTCAAAACATTAAAATTATGTTAAATTTGCTCATAATTTGTTCTCAAAGTAATTAATGGCAGGCAAATTGACTTTTTAAAAACGTATTTTTAATATCTGTAATAAATTAAAAAATGAAACTTCTATCTAAGTTATATGTATGCATTTTTACTTTGGTAATAAGTCATATTATTTCAGCTCAAACGAATAGCCCTTATTTAAGCGAAACCAAATTAGTGATTGAATCTGTCGATAAAAAAGGAAATGAGTTTAAAGCGTTTACCAACTATAGCCAAATGACACTTAACACCGCTACTGGCGACTTTCTTTTAAGTTTTGATGTAGCAGATTTAAAAACAGGTAACCCCAAATTAGATTCTGTTCTTATTAGCAATGGACCTCAAAAAATTAAATTTAAAGGAAATATAGGGGAAAATTTATTTGTATTTAATCAGCAAGTTAATAACGAAAAATTATATGATATGCCTGGTCAGTTACTACTAAATAATAATGCAATTGATTGTGTTGCTTCCTTTGACCCAATAAACTATGGAGAAAAATCGAATACAAAAAATTACCGTATGGATTTTAAACTTGAAATGGATGCGAATAAAATTTCTATTTTAGGACTCGAAAACAAAATCAATAATCAATTTGTAATAGAAGTAAAAAGCGGAATAATTAACACTCAACAATAATATTTTTAGATACCATTAATACATAAACAATGAAAAAAACAATTCTAGTAAGCGCAAGTATTATCATTACTAACATAGCCTTTGCACAGACGTTGCAAGACGCAATAAAAAAAACTGATAACGAACGCTTTGAATCTGCCGCTGCAGACTTTAGAGCGCTTATTGCAAAAGAACCAACAAAAGGCGATAATTATTTTTATTATGGAGAAAACTTCTTCAAAAACGGTGATTTAGATTCAGCAACTATTTTTTACCAAAAAGGTGCTGAGCTCAATGCAACGTATCCTTTAAATTATGTTGGTGCCGGAAAAGTATTATGGTACAAGGGAAAACAAGCTGAGGCCAAAGCATCTATATACAAGGCGGCAACATTAAGCAATAACAAAAACGCTGAGGTGATGCGCAAAACAGCTGAAATATATATTAATGCTGAACAAAAAAATTTAGATGAAGCCATTGCATTATTAAACACAGCTATTAAAATTGATCCGAAAAATGCAGAGAGTTATATTTTATTGGGAGATGCAGTATTAGAAAAAAATCCAACAGATGGGGGTCCAGCTATTAAAAATTACACGAAGGCTACTGAGTTAGACCCAAAATCAGCGAAAGGAGTGTTACGCTCTGGGAAATTATACGAGCGTGGACAAAATTACCAATTAGCATTAGAGTTATATAAAAAAGCAATTGCTATTGATCCAACCTATGCGCCTGCTTACCGCGAACAAGCTGAGTTATACCATAAAGCAAAACAAGATGCTAAAGCTATTGAAAGCTATAAAAAATATTTAGAATTAAATGAAAGCCCCATTGCTCGTGAGCGTTATGCTACTTTTTTATTCTCAAACAAAAGTTACAATGATGCTGTTTTAGAAATTGAAGCTTTACAAAAATCAGGAAATAGTAATTTATACTTAGATAGATATTTAGGATATTCTTATGCTGAGTTAGGAAACAAAACAGACACCTCAGCATATAGAAAAGGATTAATGGCCATCAATAAATTTTTTGATAAAGCAGCTATTAAAACAAACTTTAAATACCAGGCTACTGATTATAAATACAAAGGAATGTTATTAGCAAAAACTGGCAAAGATAGTCTTGGAAATATAGAGTTAGAAAAAGCAATAGTAATGGATCCTGCTACCGCTAATGATAACATCCGAGAAGTTGCTAAAATAAATATGAAAGCTAAGAAATACACGAAAGTGATTTTTACTTATGAGCGATTAATGGCCGGCGAACCAAAAATTCTTAACTCTCAAGACTGGTATGAATTCGGAAGAGCATACTACTACGAAGGCGGTAACAAGCAAAAAGAAAAGAAAGAAGTTGAAGCAGTGCCTTTGTTTATAAAAGCAGATACCTGTTTTTCTAAATTATGTCAATTACAAGTTACTTATCCAATGGGTTATTTTTGGAGAGGTAAAGTAAATGTACAGTTAGATCCTAAAGATGAACAACACTTAGCAAAACCTCATTACGAAAAGGCTTTAACGCTTATTAAACCAGAAGATAAAGCCGCTTACAAATCAAACATTATTGAAGCTAATTTATATTTAGGTTCACATTTTGCGTTTTCAAAAGAAAAAGATTTAACAAAAGCTAAAGAGTGTTTTAAAATTGTGTTAGAATTAGATCCTGCTAACAAAGCTGCTAACGATTTCTTCAAAAGCCCTGCTGGTAAGTAATTCGAAATAGTTCAAATTTTAAAAGGTAATCTACTAAGTAGATTACCTTTTTTGTTTTACAAAAAATTACTAGATTAATCTTATTAGAAAATCACTTTTGCAATATGTCATCAATTAATCTTAATTTAAATGGCAAATGAAACGATCCGCTTTTTTAAAAATACTTGCTTTAACACCCTTATCTCTTGCTGCTATGAAACTGAAAGAATTAGAAACCATCACGCATGGTTTAATACAAACAGAAAAAATGCCGGTGTTGTTTTTAGGACACGGTAGTCCTATGAACGCTATTGAGGAAAATGAATTTGTAACTGGCTTCAGAAATGCTGGAAAAGATATTCCGAAACCAACAGCCATATTAGTTATTTCAGCCCATTGGGAAACAAAGGGTACGTTTGTAACCGCCATGAATAAGCCACGCACCATTCACGATTTTGGTGGTTTCCCCCAAGCTTTATTTGATGTTCAATATCCAGCCCCTGGTAGCCCTGAATTAGCAATCGAAACTAAAAACATAATCAAAAAAACAACTGTTGAATTAGATAACGAATGGGGCTTAGACCACGGCGCATGGTCGGTAGTAAAACACTTATATCCTAAAGCGGATGTGCCTGTTATAGAAATGAGTATTGATTATACTCAAAATGCTCAATACCATTACGACTTAGCAAAAGAAATAGCATCGTTGCGAAAAAAAGGAGTCTTAATTATTGGTAGTGGAAACATGGTGCATAA
>JAYVDU010000183.1:0-5478 GCA_043749245.1 Bacteroidota bacterium
TGACGGAACTTTGTGAGTTGACAAGCGTTGTAGCGTTATTAAATATATAAACAACAATATCTGAAACGTTAGAATCTGCAATTTTTAAAAGAGGCACATATTGTTTAAGCGTATCGGTTTGACCCGCTAAATAGCTATTAAGTAAAATACATACATAAAACAAAACAGGCTTGACCATACGCTAATTAGATAGTCAAAGATAATTAAAAAAATGAAGCATGAAATGCGCTAATACTTAGTACTTGCAAGAAAACGAAGAAATTGGAGTTTTCTTGCTGACACTACTTAGTGTTTAAATATTTATTTATTAATTGAGGTAATGCGTATACTTCTAATTCCGATCGTTTTATTTTGAATAAAGACGGGTGTTTCAACGGCTTATTGATTTTTAATTCGTAAAAGGTAGCGTATAAATGTTGGTGCGATAGAATGTGTTTTTTTGACTTTACAATAGAAGAAACAGTAAATTCAGAAACTAGCTTAGTAAGTATTTTATGATTCAAAATATCTTGTTCAGAACTCACTGTATCTGTTTCTATTAATAAGAATTCATATAAGTTTTGCCAAATATCTTTTTCGGTACGTTTGGTTATATACACATCTTGTTTGTAGTTAAATACTATGTAATTGAAATATCTATTTTTAATTTTGATCGTTTTGTTTTTAACAGGTAACAAAGAAACCGTATCATTTTTAAATGCCATGCAATGTTCTTGTAATACACAGGTTTCGCATTTGGGATTTTGGGGCTTACACCATAATGCTCCAAACTCCATCATAGCGCTATTATGCAAGGCGGGCTGTTTTGTATTTAATAATTCATCTGCTAATAATTGAAATTCTTTTTTACCCTGACTAGAATTAATAGCGGTATGCAAATCGAATAACCGAGCTAATACACGGTTTACATTTCCGTCTACAACCGCATGAGGCAAATTAAAAGCAAATGATGCAATAGCGGCAGAGGTATAATCGCCAACGCCTTTTAATTCTTTTATACTTTCGTATGTATGTGGGAATTTTCCTTTATACGTGGCTTGTATAAATTTAGCCGCCGCATGTAAATTTCGCGCTCTCGAATAATAACCTAATCCTTGCCAAAGCCTCATCACTTGGTCTTCCGGAGCATTAGCCAAATCTGTAACTGTTGGAAATGTTTCTGTAAATTTGATATAATAATTTAAACCCTGCACAACCTGCGTTTGTTGTAAAATAACTTCGGATAACCAAATTTTGTATGGATCGGTAATGTTACGCCAAGGCAAGTCTCTTTTATTTTTTTTATACCAAAGGGCTAGTTTGTTTGAAATAGGGTGCATGTTCTAATTTGAATTAATCTTCAACAGCAAAAATTTTAAGAATTGCTTCCATGTTTTTTTCTTTAATCACTTTACGTTTTAGGCTCATTTTGGGCGTTAACTCACCGCTTTCAATGCTCCATTCTTTATCTAAAATAGCCACACGCTTTAATTGCTCATAAGGCGCTAAAGATTTATTTATGACTTTAATATGTTCGTCAATTAATTTTTTTAACGCGTCGTGCTTTGCCATTTCACTGTTAGTAGTCCAGGGAATGTTTTTGTCTTTACAATACTCTT
This sequence comes from Bacteroidota bacterium, assembly GCA_043749245.1. Lineage (GTDB taxonomy): Bacteria > Bacteroidota > Bacteroidia > B-17B0 > Aurantibacillaceae > UBA4416. The sequence goes on from JAYVDU010000183.1 coordinate 1,599, forward strand.
TAAAATTAATAAATGATGGGACAATAATGGCTGATGCAAACTTTTGATTTTCGCCTACAACCATGCTTTGATCAACAAAACGGCATTCCTTGATCATATTTTCTATCATCAGTGGTGCAATGTATTTGCCTGCGCTTGTTTTAAAAATTTCTTTTTTACGATCTGTAATTTTCAAAAAACGCTTATCTACAAAGGTTCCCACATCTCCTGTATGAAACCAACCCTGTGCATCTATCGCTTCAGCCGTGGCTTCAGGGTTTTTATAATAACCTAACATCACATTAGGGCCTTTTACTAAAATCTCACCATCTTCTTCGGCTATTTTAACATCAACCCCTTTGATTACTGGGCCAACCGTGCCAATACGAATATTATCTTCTCCGAATTTATTAACGCTTACAACCACACAGGTTTCGGTTAAACCATAACCTTGTAAACAAATGATATTGGCACATAAAAAAATGCGTTCAAGTTTCGGATTTAAAGCCGCACCACCTGATGCGATACAAACTAACTTTCCTCCCACAGCCGCACGCCATTTGCTATACACTAATCTGTCGGCAATTTTATGTTGTATCGCATATAAAAAACCATTTCTGTTATCAAGCTCATATTTATTGGCAATGCGCATGCTCCAATCAAAAATAATTCGTTTAAAGCCAGTCAGTTTCTCGCCGGTAGCAGTGATTTTTTCGTAAACACGCTCAATCAATCTCGGCACCGAAACAAATATTTGCGGTTGAATTTCTTTTAAATTATCTCCTATTGTTTCTAACCCTTCTGCATAATAAATAGAAACGCCATTATATAAATACAAGGTGCTAATCATACGTTCATACACGTGATTGAGCGGTAAAAAACTAAGCGCTTTCCACCAACTTGCAAAAGGCACAAAGCCATCGCAAGCCAAAACATTAGAAACTAAATTGTTGTGAGAGATCATTACACCCTTTGGAGTGCCCGTTGTTCCTGATGTGTAGAGGATGGTTAATAAATCGTTTGGAAGAATAGAATTCTTAATACTATTTAATTTTTCTTCATTACTGTTTTTTTTACCGAGTTCAATAAAATCAGTAAACGACATGGTTCCTTCTATAGTATTAAAACTAATCACGTGTTTAAGATGAGGAAGGTCTTTTTCTAGTTGGGTGAGTTTTATTAAAATAGATTTATCTGAAATAAAAACCATTTTTACTTCAGCATGATTAAGTATAAATTGTAAATCATGATTACTAATCGTGGGGAAAATTGGAACGGTAACGATGTTGGCTTGTTGGCAACCAAAATCGCAAAAATTCCATTCGGGGCGGTTCTTAGAAATAATAGCAACTTTGTCATTATGCGTGATTCCCATTGATAGCAGGCCATGACTCACATAATTACTATAGTTTATAACATCGTTGCTACTGTATTTTTTCCATTGTTTATTTTCTTTCCCACACAACACATCCTCTTTGATGAACTGTGTTTTGTATAATTCTAAAATATCAAATACGCGAGTGATGCTCATAGTTTTAATTTTACTAATCAAAGATTACTAATAATAAATGAAAATGCAAGGTAAAGGTTTAAAAGTGCAAAAACTCAAGTACCTGTGTTAGGTATATTTTATCGGTATCATCAAAGGTTTTGTATGCATCACTATCAACGTCAAGCACACCAACTATGTGTTTATTGGCATCATAAATGGGCAACACAATTTCCGATTTTGATAAAGAACTACAAGCTATATGACCAGGAAACAAATCAACATCATCCACAACAAGAACCTCATTTTTTTTCCATGCAGTGCCACAAACGCCCTTCCCTAAAGGAATACGAGTGCAAGCAACCGGACCTTGAAACGGCGCTAATACTAGCTGATTATCTTTTATCAAATAAAATCCTACCCAAAAAAAATTAAATCCAAATTTCAAAGCAGCACATACATTTGCCATATTAGCAATTATGTCCGATTCTGTTTCTACCAACGCTTTTATTTGTGGCAAGAGCGATTTATATTTTTCTTCTTTTGTAGTGCCCTGTATCTGTATGTCTTCCGCCATGTTATTCGTATTTTAACAGATTAAAAATACTGATTTTTTATTAATTTCTATTTTATTATCTAACGTACAATTGAAATTTTAAAAGTTTTTTCCAGTCAATATTATTTTAACAAAAACACTGGTGGCTCTATTTATAGTTTAAACACTATAAATTTAAGTTCTATAAATTTTAGTTTAATTCCAACCATAAGTTATGGGTCTGCTATAACAACTGCTATACAGGCTGTAGATTATAGTCAAACATGTGTTTCATACCGTTTAGGAATTTATGATTTAAATTCGGGAAGTAGTTTTCAACCAAAAAATTATAAATTAGTATGGAAAATTCAAGGAGAAAGTGGACTTCCTTATGCTATCTTGGATGCAAATACTTCGCAGGTATACCTTAAGGATGATGGTATAAGGTACTAATCATCTCTTTAAAAATCCAGATAAATTTTTTAGTTTAATTCCTTATATTTACTATTTATTTTAAATTATGGAATTAAACTCACTAACTGCTATTTCCCCTATTGACGGGCGTTACCGCAAAGTTACCAACGAATTAGCACCTTATTTTTCGGAATTTGGATTAATTAAATACCGTGTACAAGTTGAAATTGATTATTTCATCTTATTATCGCAACAAGGCTTACCACAATTGCCAAAATTGTTTGCTATACAAGTAGAAAATTTAAAAGCCATCTATCAGAATTTTTCATTTGCTGACGCGGAAATCATAAAGGAGACTGAAAAAACAACCAATCACGATGTGAAGGCGGTTGAGTATTTTGTAAAAGAAAAACTAAAAGCACAAGGACTAGAGCCCTATTTAGAGTTTGTTCATTTTGGGTTAACCTCTCAAGATATTAACAACACGTCTATTCCCTTATCATTAAAACAAGCATCTAACGAGGTCGTGTTGCCAAATTTACATCAGGTAACAAATAAATTAATCACCTTAGCTAAAGAGTGGAAAAGTGTGTCGTTACTGGCTCGTACCCATGGGCAACCGGCATCTCCCACTCGTTTAGGAAAAGAAATTTATGTATTTGTAGAGCGTTTACAATCACAAATAAAACAGTTGGAGGGCATTCCTTTCTCTGCTAAATTTGGTGGTGCTACTGGTAATTTCAATGCACACGTTGTGGCCTACCCATTAAATGATTGGATCGCTTTTGGAAACGAATTTTTAAATAACACCTTGGGATTACAACGTAGCCAATTTACTACACAGATTGAACACTATGATAACATTGCTTCTTACTGCGATGCTTTAAAGCGGATCAATACAATCTTGTTGGATTTGTGTCGTGATATTTGGACTTATGTGAGTATGGATTATTTTAAACAAAAATTAAAGGAAGGTGAAATTGGATCATCGGCGATGCCGCATAAAGTAAATCCTATTGATTTTGAAAATGCTGAAGGGAATTTAGGATTAGCCAATGCCATCTTAGAACATTTATCAGCAAAGCTTCCTTTATCCCGTTTACAAAGGGATTTAACAGATAGTACTGTTTTAAGAAACTTAGGTGTACCTATTGCACATGCCTTGATTTCGTATAAAAGTATTTTGAAAGGTTTAGATAAATTAATTTTAAATGAAGATATTTTAAACAGAGATTTAGAAAATAACTGGGCTGTGGTTGCAGAAGCTGTGCAAACTATTCTTCGCCGAGAAGGTTATCCAAAACCATACGAAGCACTGAAAGATTTAACGAGGACAAACACACACATTACTAAAGAATCGATGCAAGCCTTTATCAATGGCTTAAAGGTGAGTGATGCCGTGAAAACAGAATTGTTGCAAATTACACCACAAAATTTTGTGGGAAAAAATCCTGAGTTTTAAT
>JAYVDU010000184.1:0-5477 GCA_043749245.1 Bacteroidota bacterium
CCATAACCTTCTAATACTTTTATTTTAGCTGCATGAAATACCCTTGCTAATCGAGGCTGTAGAGCAGAGCCTCCTGAAACAATACCAACAATGTTTCCTCCAAGTGCTTCTCTCCATTTGATAAAAATTATTTTATTAGCAAGCTTTAATTGAAATTCATACCACCAACCGTTTACGGCGTGTTGCTCATATCTTAAACCTAAATTAAGTGCCCAATAAAAAAGCATTTTTTTAATCCCTGTTAACTGAGAACCAGTTGTAACTATTTTTTCATAAACCTTTTCTAATAAACGAGGAACAGTTACAAATATTTGAGGTTTTACTTCTTTTAAATTATCTCCGATCGTATCAATACTTTCGGCATAATATACCGACATACCTCTGCTAATATATAAATAGGAAAGCATACGTTCATATACGTGATTTAATGGAAGGAAGCTTAAAGCGCGCCATTCGTATTGAAACGGACATAAATCTTTAGTAGCACGCACATTACTCGCAAAATTTTTATGAGATAACATGACTCCTTTAGGATTACCTGTAGTGCCTGATGTATAAATAAGGGTTGCTAAATCTGTATTTTTAATATTAGCTTTAATTTTATCAAGTTCTTCTACATGAGGATTATTTTTACCAATGGTAATTAAATCTTGTAAACAAGGAACACCTTCTATTTTCGAAAATGAATAAATTTCTTTAATACCTGAGTTTGCAGAACAAGATTTTACTTTGTCATACATGGCTTTATCAGCCACAAAAAAATAAGTAATACCGGCATCAGTAATTACATATTTTAAATCGTGATCACTAATTGTTGGATAAAGTGGTGTGTTAATGCTTCCTGTTTGAGAACACGCATAATCAATAAAATTCCACTCCGGACGGTTGTTAGATATTAAGCCAATTTTATCGCCAGGTTTAATTCCTATTTGAATAAATGCGTAACTTAAAATATTAACTGTATCAATATATTCTTGCGTGCTATATTTTCTCCACACCCCATTTTCCTTAGCAGCTAAAGCATCATCCTTTGCAGGCATTTGTTGTAAATGAGATAAGAAATCAAATAGCCTGAAGTTTTCCATAGTATCCATCATATTGTATTTTTATTAATATTTAAAGCACAAATAAGTGTTATGCATGCATAAAAATAACTTATATTTGTATTAAATCAAAATATATTTTAGATGAAAAGTGATAATAGTTTGAAGGAATTATTAGGGATTGATTTTCCTATAATCATGGCTCCTATGTTTTTAGTAAGTAATTTGGAAATGATGAAGGCTGGCATAAGAGCTGGTATTATGGCTACTTTTCCCACGCTTAATTATAGAAAAGATGGGGAGTTAGAAAACGTATTAGATGAATTAAACGAATACAACAAAAATTATAAAGGTAGTTATGGCGTTAATATTATCGTACAAAAATCAAATCCTTTATCAATAAAACACACTAAAATTTGTCTCGAAAAAAAGGTTCCATTTTTCATTACATCATTAGGAAACCCTAAGGAAGTAATTGTTGGAGCTCATCAATATGGAGGAAAGGTATTTTGTGATGTGACCAATATTCCACATGCAAAAAAATGTTTAGAAGCTAACTGCGATGGCTTTATCGCTGTTGGACAGGGTGCTGGCGGACATGCAGGCCCTAATCCTTTACAGGTACTCATTCCAGCTTTAAAGGAACATTTCCCTTCCGTGCCGGTGATTGCTGCTGGCGGCATTACCAATGGTTCTGGGTTATTATCTGTGCAAGTGTTAGGAGCAAGTGGTGTATCTATTGGAACACGTTTTATTGCAACAACGGAAGCGGGTGTAAATGATAATTATAAAAATGCGATTGTTTCTTCGGGGATGGATGATATTGTAATGACTACCAAATTATCGGGAACTCCCTGCGCAGTCATCAATAACGAGTCTGCTAAAAAAATGGGTTACACTCAAAATTGGTTTGAAAAATGGTTAAGCAATAATTCTCAAACCAAAAAATGGTTTAAAATGCTCGTACAAATAAGAGGGATGAAAAAATTAGAGCAATCCATTTTACCCAATAATTATGAAACATTATGGACAGCAGGAAAATCGGCGGAATTGATACATGATATTATTCCTTGTGAAGAAGTAATAGTAAGAATAAGAAAAGAATACGAGCAAAGTTTAAATACGTTGGTGAGTTTGGTTTAATTTATTTTTGTATCTTGATGTACTCAAAGTAACGATTGTTTATCCGCTTTAAAGAACAGAAGTAACATGCCTCTTAAAAAACACGAACACCTTGATTTAAGTAAATACGTAGCGTTAGGAGATTCAATTACTTCGGGTTATACAGACGGTGCATTATTTTACGAAGGCCAGTTACATTCATTCGCCAATTTATTAGCTGAGCAATTCACATTAGTTGGTGGTGGTGATTTTAAGCAACCACTTATGAAACCTAATTCAGTTGGTGTTGGTTTTTACGGAAATTCACGCATCGTATCAAAAAAAGAAGGTACACTGGAAATGCTTTCATACATTTCTCCTCAGGGCGACTTAGCTGTTTTTTCTGAAAATATTTTTGAAACTCAGGGACCATTTAATAATATGAGTGCACCAGGTGCTAAGTTGATTTCGATGGTAATACCTGGCGTAGGAAATCCACAAAATGGTTCAGGAAATTATAATCCATTTTTTACGCGGATGGCATCTAATCCATCAGCAGCTTCTATTTTATCAGATGCCTTAGCCTTGCTACCAACATTTTTCACTTTATTTATAGGTAACAATGACGTGCTAACTTACGCATCAGCCGGCGGAACGATGGATGCTATTACACCTATTGATGGAGATGTTGGCGTAGGCTTTCATAAAAGTTTAGAAGCAATAGTTAATGGCTTAACCGAACAAGGAGCGGAAGGCGCTATCGCTAACTTAGCTGATATTACGGCTGTCCCATACTTCACCGTGATTCCTTATGATGGATTAATTCTTAATCAATCTCAAGCTAATCAATTAACCATCAAATATAAGGAAGTTGGATTACAGTTTCATGAAGGTAGAAATGCGTTTGTGATTAATGACTCAATGGCTAAAACTCAGGGTATACGCCAGATTGAACAAGGAGAACTATTGATTTTAGAAATTCAATTAGATCCTAATAAAGATAAATACTTGACTGCAGAAATTCCTATTCCTAAAAAGTATATGCTCACACATACTGAGATTGCTAGTGTTCAAAAGGCAATAGCATCTTATAATGAATGTATAGAGCATATTGCGAATGAAAAAGAATTGGCGTTTGTTGATGTGCATTCCTTTACAAAAACATTTAGAACAGAGATTATATTTGATGAAGGCATGTTATGTGCAAAATACAATGGAAACAGTATTTTCTCCTTAGATGGATTACACCTTAATTCCTTAGGACAGGCGTTTTTAGCCAATATATTTATTAAGGCAATCAATAAAAGATATGCCTCAGAAATTCCTTTGCTAACTATTTTAAATTATAAAAGCATTTAAAATTTTAATGGATTTAAGTGGCTCTTCTACAAAAACAGTGGTGACGATAGATTCTGTATTATTTTTTTATTTTCTTTTGCTTGACCAAAAGATACAAAAGTCAAGGCGAAAAGCCATATCCATTTTTTCTTCACTCGAAAAGCCTTCGCAATACCACCAGAAAAATCTGTATATCGCTCCTTTTCGCCAAAACCAGCCGCACCACTGCCAATGTATGCATTAGTTTATATAATTCGATCCCTTTAAAATATCCAAGAATATTATTCTTTCAGGTATTTAGATACCTTATTCGATGTGAAATAAATCATATAAAATGAGTAAATTAGCCCTTTAATACATACTTATAAAATATTTACACTTTGACATTCAACGATTTTAATTTCGATACAACATTGCTAGACGGTTTGCATTCCATGGGATACAAAGCGCCTACACCTATTCAACAACAAGCGATACCGGTTATACAACAAGGAAAAGATTTGATTGCCTGCGCACAAACTGGTACAGGTAAAACGGCGGCGTTTGTATTACCTATTTTAGATAGAATCATTAAAACTAAAAAAGGAGGCATCAACACCTTAATTATTGCGCCAACACGTGAGTTGGTTTTGCAGATAGATCAACAAATAGAAGGCATGGCGTATTTTTGTGGTGTGAGTTCTATCGGTATTTACGGCGGAAACGATGGCATAACATGGGAACGACAAGCAAAGGCTTTACGCGAAGGTGTTGATATTGTTATTGCTACTCCAGGACGCTTAATTGCTTTACTTCAATCGGGTGATGTGAAATTTGACACCATAGAGCATTTAATTTTAGATGAAGCCGATCGTATGTTGGACATGGGTTTTTCGGATGACATTAAAACCATTTTAAAATACGTTCCCGAGAAACGCCAAACTATTATGTTTTCGGCTACAATGGCTCCTAAAATTAGGATATTAGCCGCTCAGTTATTAAAAGAACACGAATCAATTAATATTGCTATTTCTAAACCAGCAGCGGGTATTGTGCAACAAGCATACGTAGTGTATGATAATCAAAAAGAAAAATTATTACACGAAATTTTAAAGAACGAAGATTATAAGTCAATCATTATTTTTTCGTCAACTAAAGAAAAAGTGAAGGAATTAGCACAAAGTTTTAAATCATTAAATTATTCATCCAAAGGCTTTTCGTCTGATTTAGATCAATCAGAGCGCGAAGAAATTATGCGTGATTTTAAAAACAGACGTTTACGTATTTTAATTGGTACTGATATTTTATCGCGTGGTATTGATGTTGACGGCATTAGTTTAGTTGTAAATTTTGATGCACCGCCTGATCCTGAAGATTACATACACCGTATAGGTCGCACGGCGCGTGCCGAAAAAGCAGGTGTAGCCATTACATTTATCAATGAAAAAGATCAACCTCGTTTTGCTCAAATAGAAGCATTAATGGGAATGGATGTTACAAAAATGGAAATTCCAGCAGCATACGGTAAAGGCCCAGAATACAATCCGGATGCTAACAAGAAAAAATTTGATAAGCCTAAATCTTTCAATAATAAAGGTGCCGGTAATAAATCAGGTGGAGCACATTCTTCAAATAAAAAACCATTTCAACGTCCAAAAAAAGCTTAATTATTTAGTAAAATTGTAAGAGCCTGTTTAAATTTATATTGTAATAATTGTTATAATGTGTTTTTGAGCGAAAAGAGGCAAATTTTGCAGAGATAGTTGACTACTATCTCGAAAAATTTAACGAATTTGTAGCCAAAAAAACACATAACAAAATTATTAGATAAATTTTAAACAGGCTCTAACAAGAAACTAATTAAATGATTTGACGTGTTGTTCTCTAATAAGTTGAAAAACCAACAAAATCAATAGTAAAAAGGGTTGGCAATTAATTAATTTTTCTTTGTAAATAGTAATAAAACATCTAGCTTTGTTAATAAGATTTTGGTAGACAAAATTTAAAACCACAAAA
>JAYVDU010000185.1:0-5470 GCA_043749245.1 Bacteroidota bacterium
AAAATCGTTGGTATTACACTCACCAAGCGTGCTAATGGGTCAGCTTCTTTTATTGAATTGGCAGGTTTTCCGCATCATTCGATTGATACCTATTTACCAAAATTAGTTCGCGCCGGTTACCGTGTGGCTATTTGCGACCAACTAGAAGATCCTAAACTTACCAAAACCATTGTTAAACGTGGCATTACGGAACTTGTAACGCCTGGCGTGAGTTTCAATGATAAAGTATTAGAACATCGCAGTAATAATTTTTTAGCATCTATTCATATTGATAAAGAAAAAGCAGGGATTTCATTTTTAGATGTATCTACTGGCGAATTCCTTGTCGCAGAGGGTTCTTTAACGTATATCGAAAAACTCATTCAAAGTTTTAAGCCTAACGAATTACTGTTTGAAAAAAATAAACGTCAAACCTTATTGAATTTAATTGGCGATAAATTTTATGTTTTTGGATTAGACGATTGGGCTTTTACGCAAGATTTCGGTTACGAGGCGCTTACCAAGCAATTTGGAACCGTTTCTTTAAAAGGATTTGGTATTGAGCATTTGAGTTTGGCCATTGCTTCCTGTGGTGCTATTTTACATTATTTAGGAGAAACCAAACACGATAAATTACAACACATTACCAATGTATCGCGTGTTGAAGAAGATAATTTTGTATGGTTAGATCGTTTCACTGTTCGTAATTTAGAATTATTTGGTTCAAGCCATGATAATGGAAAATGTTTAATTGACATTATTGACGATACCGTAACGCCAATGGGATCAAGGCTTTTGAAGCGTTGGTTAGCATTGCCCTTAAAACAATTAGATTTAATTAATGAGCGTTTAGAAGTTGTTAATTATTTTACTACTCATTCCGACTTAAAATCTCAACTACGCTCGCAGTTTGATGAGATCGGAGATTTAGAACGTTTGATATCCAAAGTAGCTGCGGGAAAAATAAATCCACGCGAGTTAGTACAATTAAAACGCTCCCTTACGTTAATTGAATCTATCAAACACGTTATTTCGCCGTGCGAAAATCATTGGTTAAAAAAAATCGCAGAGCAATTAAATCCCTGCGCATTAATGCGTGATCGTTTGCAAAACGAATTAAATGAAGAAGCGCCTGTATTGCTCTCTAAAGGCTCTGTCATAAGCAAAGGCGTAAACGAAGAATTAGATGAGTTAAGAGCTATTGCTTTTTCGGGCAAGGATTATTTATTACAAATACAAAAACGCGAAATAGAACGCACAGGCATTACTTCTCTTAAAGTATCTTACAATAATGTGTTTGGTTATTATTTAGAAGTGACTAACGTACATAAAGATAAAGTACCAACAGATTGGATTCGTAAGCAAACACTAACTACTGCGGAGCGTTATATTACTCCTGAATTAAAAACATACGAAGAAAAAATATTAGGTGCTGAAGATAAAATTGCCGTATTGGAACAAACCTTATACGAAGCGTTAGTGCGTGATTTGATTGATTACATTATTCCTATTCAGCTGAATGCCTCACTAATAGCCAAACTCGATTGCTTGGTGTCCTTTGCTAAATTAGCGCAGGACAATCAATACGTTCGCCCAACCTTATCTAATGAATTTTTGATTGACATTACCGAAGGTCGTCACCCTGTTATTGAAAAGCAATTACCGTTAGGAACCGATTATGTCAGTAACTCTGTTTACCTCGATAATGATACGCAACAGTTAATGATGATTACCGGACCTAACATGAGCGGTAAATCTGCGTTATTACGTCAGGTTGCCTTAATTACCTTAATGGCTCAAATTGGCAGCTATGTGCCCGCTAAGAAAGCACACATCGGCATTGTAGATAAAATATTTACCCGTGTTGGTGCCAGTGATAATATATCATCCGGCGAATCAACCTTTATGGTGGAGATGAACGAAACAGCCAGTATCTTAAATAATTTAAGCGAACGCAGTTTAATTTTATTAGATGAAATTGGTCGTGGTACTTCTACCTACGATGGTATATCCATTGCATGGGCCATTGCAGAGTATATTCATTCCCAACCAAAGAACCGTGCGAAGACCCTATTTGCAACACATTACCACGAGCTCAATGAAATGACTACTTATTTTCCTCGCATTAAAAACTTTAATGTGTCGGTGAAAGAAATAAACAATAAAATTATTTTCTTACGTAAATTACAAGAAGGTGGCAGCGAACATAGCTTTGGTATTCATGTGGCCCGTATGGCCGGTATGCCTAAGCAAGTGGTAGATAGAGCAAACGACATTTTAAAGAAATTAGAAAAAGATCACGAATTAGAATTATCGGATGTTGAATTAACGCAAATAGCTTCTACAGATGCCATTCATCAATTAGCCTCTAAAACAAAAAGCAAAAGCGATTATCAATTAAGTTTCTTTCAGCTCAATGATCCCGTGTTAGAGCAAGTAAAAGATGAGCTTTTAAAAACAGATATCAATACGCTTACTCCTATAGAAGCCCTCATGAAGCTCAATGATATTAAGCGTTTGATTGGTGGGTAAGTTATTTTCGCTGTTCGACAAAACAGTGGATTTCATTTTTCTGTTTTCTTTTGCTTGATTAAAAGAAACAAAAGTCAAGACCAAAAGCCATATCCATTTTTTCTTCCCTCAAAATGCCTTCGCAGCGCTGCCAGAAAAACTAGGATTTCACACCGTTTTGGCAAAACCCACCGCACACTTACCAATGCAAATATTAGTTTGCTAAAAATAGAAGCAAGGGTTTTGTGGAATTTCTTTAAAATATCGTGCGCTTAAAATTAATATAACCTTTGCAGGTTATTGATTTTATTAAATTTTTAATAAAATGGGCGAACCCTAGTTACTGCTTGCAAGAAATTGGAGTTTTCTTACTGATACTAATTAGAACATTCGAGAAGCTCCGGCAACACCTTTTTGCGCACGAGGTAATCCAAGATGCAAGGATATTTCAAATCCGCCTCTTGCCGAAGAAACTGTTTTCAATTTTGATAAATTGATATCATAACTCAAGCCAATAGCATATCCACCATACTCAAATTTAGCCGTTGCGATGACGGCGTCTTTTAATCGGTAATAACAACCTAAAGAGATGGCTGTGAATTTTTTTAAATGGGTATATTTTGATTTCTCACCTAAGATATATTGAAATGCTAAACCAGGTGTAATTTCTTTATTAGGTCCTTGTATAAAAATGATGTAGGATGGCTTTAGAACCAAGTTTGAATTTTTAATTCCTATGGCAGCATCACCATGAAAAACAAATTTCATATACATAGTAGTGCCGCTTGTTAAGAAAGAATAGGACGGTTGGTGTGGGTGAAAAACAGAAGCGCCTATCGTAAATTGCTTAGCATTATTGGCAGAAATATACATTTCCTTAGCGCCATATTGATAAGCAATACCGCCACCTAAATCCAAAAACGAAAAACTATTAACCAAGCCAGTTTCGCCTGTTGGTTTTGAAGGATCATAATTTAATCCATTGTATTGATTACCCCATTCGTATGCTGTTCCGTTTAACGCTCTGTTAGCGTATCCAGCCATTAATCCCGCTGATAATTTACTAACACTTGATAATTTGATAATTCCGGAAATAGACACATTTACTTGCGTTGTTTTAATTGTTTTGTTGGCGGCATTATCCGAAATTAAATCTATACCAATTCCTAAATTATGTTTTTTCTTTTTTAATAGTCTAAAATCACCCGAAATAGCAGTCGTTTTAAAAGGTGCATTCACACTCTGCCATTGTGTTTTATAATTGGCAATCACGCGGGTTTCAAATTTCAATCCAGCATTTGCAGGATTTAATTGCAAGGGTGTTTCATCAAATTGAGAAAAATGAATATCCTGAGCCTGAGTATTAAACACACTTACTAAACATGCGAGTGCCAAAAAGTAATAGTTCATTTTTTTCTTAAACATAAAATGTATCATGTGTTGTTATTTTTAAGTCGATTTATTTTACAAGTGCAATACTTCCGTTTTTAGTGATTGAAATGCCATCAACTTTTGCTTTAATATAATAAGCAAAGGCTGCAGGGTTTTCGGGCTTTCCGTTAAAAGTTCCGTCCCAGCCCACCGTTGGATCAATTGTTTCAAATACTTTTTCACCCCATCTATTAAAAACAACAAAAGTTAAATTGGAAATGCAATTACCATAAACATATAACACATCATTTGAGCCATCATTGTTTGGCGAAAATGCAGTTGGAACAAACAATTCTCCACAAGGTAAATCAATATGTACTGTTACAGTATCGTTCATTTGGCAACCATTGGTATTAGTTACCGATAAGGTATACGTGGTGCTTTGCGCAGGTGTAGCAATTGGGTTTAAACAATTGGAACAGCTCAATGTATTACTTGGACTCCATGTATATGTACTACCTACAGGCACTGTGCCGTTTAAAGCTGCACTGCCGCCAGTAGGAATAGTTGTGTAATTTCCTGCATCAATAACAAATGTAATGGTTGATATGGCTACTGATAAAGTACCTGTTTTGATACAACCTGCTCCATCATTTACATTTACTGTGTATATGCCTCCAGCTAAACCTGATATAGATGAGGCATTACTACTATTACTCCACGTATAAGTGTATGCGCCCGAACCGCCAGCAGCAGTAACCGATGCCGAGCCATTGAATGCTGTACAGGTTGCAGATGTTGAACTTAAATTTAATGTAAGCGTTGGTGCTTGAGTTATCGTAACGATAGTTGTGCCAATACAACCACCCGAACTTACCGTTACTGTATACATACCCAATCCTAAACTACTGGCGCTACTAGCGTTGCCGCCACTCGGACTCCATGTATATGTATAAGGGCCTGACCCGCCAACCGCAGATACAGTGGCACTTCCCACATTGCCGCCAGAACAAGGTATGTTACTTTGAGAGGTAATACTTACTGTTGGTCCGCCGATACTATTAATAAGTGCAGATGCTGTTACCGTACAATTTTTAGCATCAGTAATGGTTACTACATAATTTTGTGCCGTTAAGCCTGTAGCTATGTTTGAAGATCCACCGCTCGGACTCCAACTATACAGATAGCCTAACGTTCCGCCGCTTGCTGTGACTGTTGCTGAACCTGTGCTTCCGCCACAAGTTGTATTGGATGTTGATGTAACACCTGTTAGCGATGCCGTTGGTTGAGTAATAGAAACTGTTCCACTTCCTGAGCATCCGCCAGCATCCGCATTAACAATAGTGTAAACACCCGCTGCTAAATTTGTTTGTGTTGCGCCATTTAAGTTGCCTGGATTCCATGTGTAAGTATAAGGGCCTGTACCACCAGTAGAATTAACGGTTGCAGAGCCTGTATTTGCTCCAAAGCAATTAACATTCGTTTGTGATACCACGGATAATGTTGGTCCACTTGCACTAGTAATGGTTGTGATGGCTGTTTTAGTACATCCCTTTGCGTCTGTTACAATAACAGATACACTTCCTGCAGCCAGCGAATTAGTAGTAAT
>JAYVDU010000186.1:0-5469 GCA_043749245.1 Bacteroidota bacterium
CCATACTGTGTTTGCACTTCTAACTTCACACCATAATTACCCGTTTGGGCAAAATTGTATGTTGGATTTTGTTGAACGTTATCTATAATATTATCTCCATTGAAGTCCCAATTATTGCTTGTAATTAATCCATCGCTACTGCTTGATAAATTTTGAAATTGCGTAGAACTTGGCATACAAGTGCTTGGCGCAGAAAATAGAGCAATTGGATTTTGATGAATGATTACTGGGTTAATATTTTGACTATTACAATTGTTATTTGATATTGCCATTAATCGACATTGATTAGTGCCCGCTAAACTATAGATATGGCTTGGGTTTGAAGTAGAATCGTCAATCGTATTGTTATTATCAAAATCCCAACGGTATTTAATAATGCTTCCTGTTGCAATGCTACTTTGATTATTAAATTGTGTCGCTTGATTTAAACAAGCGGTGGTAGATTGAAACTGAACCATTGGTATAGGATGCACCACAGCGGTTTGTAACACCGTGCTACTACAATTATGATTACTAACAGCGGTTAATTGTACATTATAATTTCCAAAAGAACCATACATATGTTGTGTATTAGCAATTGATGAAGTAGTTGCATCTCCAAAAGACCAAGTATAGCTGGAAATCAGACCAGAATTAATACTTGATGAATTTGCGAAAACGACAGGGGAGCCAAAACAAACAGGTTGTGAGGTAAATTGTACCACTGGGTTTGGATATACATTGATGACTTGAGTAAAACTTTGAATACAATTCAAATTACTAATAGCCATTAACTGTGTTGTATAAGTTCCGCTAGTAGCAAATGTGTTAGATGTATTTTGATTAGTGTTGTCTGGTGTTCCGTCATTTGTATAGTCCCATACATAGTTAGAAATACTTCCGCTTGAAATGGTTGAGTTGTTGATGTAGTTTGTTACATTGCCCTGACAAACACTATTAGCAGAGAACATCACATTGGGGATAGGATTTACAGTAACAATTTGTGTTAAGGAATTATTGCAATTATGATTGCTATTTACTGTTAATGTTACGGAGTAACTTCCTGCACTTGCGTATTGGTGAATTGGTTGGTTAAGAGAAGATACATTGCCATCTCCAAAAATCCAATTTGTACTAATAATTGAACCGCCAGAAACAGAAGAATTATTTGTGAATGATGTTATTGCATTGGCACAAACTGTATTAGCATAAAAAGCAACTGTTGGCAAAGGACTAATAGTTACAGGCATGATGATGGTATCTCTGCATCCGCTTGTAGATGTTACAATTAATTGTACGTTATACGTTCCGGCAGTTGCATAATTATTAAACGTGTTTGCGTTTACAGATGTATTCCCATCTCCAAAACTCCATTGATAGCTACTGATTGAGCCATTGCTGCTATTACTTGTATTCGAAAAGGCAACAGCGTTAGAGCACGGAGTAGATTGTAGGGTATTAAAATTTGCTGTTGGTTTACTTCCAATAGTAATGGATTGACTAAGAGTAGCTGTACAACCTTGATTAGAGGTGGCTGTAAACGTAATGATATAAACGCCGGGAGTATTATAGCTAT
The DNA here is from genome assembly GCA_043749245.1 of Bacteroidota bacterium. Lineage (GTDB taxonomy): Bacteria > Bacteroidota > Bacteroidia > B-17B0 > Aurantibacillaceae > UBA4416. Next base: position 1,556 of record JAYVDU010000186.1, read on the forward strand.
GAGTAGGATTTTGATTAGTTGCATTCGCGCTACCATCGCCAAAATTCCAAAGCCATTGGTTAACATTACCTTGTGGTAAATTAGTCATATCTGTAAAAGCAACTGGAGCAAATTGACAACCATTAGCAAAAGAAAAATTAGCAACAGGCTGCGGATTTAATGTTATTGGCTGTATAACTGTATCGTAACAACCTCTTATAGAACCCACAATTAGCGCCACATTATAAGTGCCTTGAGAAGTGTATGTGTGAATTGGATTTTCTAATGAAGAAATATTTCCATCTCCAAAATTCCAGTTATAAGTAGTTAGCGTACCCGACGACATACTGGACGTATTGTTGAAATTGACTGTGAGTCCGCAAGCAGTGGTCGAATTGCCAGTATTAAAATTAGCATTTGGAGTAGGGAAGTTGTGTAATGAATAATTAAAAGTAGGACCAGCGCATCCAGTAACTTGCATCGTTTGTACCGAAAAATTACCAGGATTTGCAGCATTAACGCATTGGGTAGTTAATCCGTTTACAGACGAGCCATTCCATAAATAAGAAGCATAGCCGCCAGGTGCACATAGTGTTTTTGATTGTCCAACACAAATTGTGTCTGAAATTGATTGTTGCAGAGTGCCACAATTCCCATCTATATAAGCATAAGCATAATGCCCACCTAAAGCACAATCATACGTTGTAAAACGGATGGTAATATTTTGCCCAATATAGCTTGTCAAATCAACACTAACGCTCGACCATGGCTTGTAAACGACACTTGCACAGTTAGCAGACGAAAGAAAGCCAGGGATATTTTGACCCGCAGCAACATTATAAAAAGTACAAGGAATTTGATTATTACTTGCGTCCATCATCACAATTTGAAAACTCGGTTGGTCTGCAATAGCATGCCCTGCATCTTGCAACACAACGGCATATTTATAGGTAAAGTTTGCGTTAGCAGATGTAACATTAAACGTTTGTTCTATTCTATCGGCTATACCACCTACATTATTATCGCCTAATTTTACAGAGAAAGTTCCTCCCGGAGCTACTGTTGGAAAGCCTCCGCATGCATCAAGAGCTGTTCCGCTGGTTACAACTTGTGCGCCACCAGTTGTTAAGCAGCATCCAGCTGGATTATATATGGGATTGTAACCTGTTGACGAAGTCCAACCACTAAGGTTGCCATTTTCAAAATCAATGTTTGTACAGGCTTGTTGAGGGGTGTTGGGCTGACTTGCTAATTTTTGTGCAGAAGCAAAATAAGTGGCGTGAATATAATCACGCTTGTGAGCCTCAATGAATTCTGGTAATTCAGCAGGATTTGTATGATGTAAAAAGTAAAAGTTTGTCCATTCTGTTTGATTAAAATTTGCCAAACTATCAATCGTATAAGATGAATTGTTGGTTTGCGCTTTGGCCGTTATAGATAATAGTGCGGCCAACACAATTGAGTTGTAGGTAATTGTTTTCATGGCGGAAATGTTTTGAAGAGTTAAATAAATGTGTCATTGTTTTTCTGTTTTTTAAAATTTAATTTGATTAATGTTTAACGTAAATTTTTAGTACTAGCGCCTTTATCAGTGATATTTTTATGACGAAGGGTATTGACTAATCATTTTATTTTAAGGAGTTGTACGTTAATAATTACTAAAAGTTTTAGATTTTAGCGCTTAAATACAAACTTTTTTTAGTTTAAAAGTTAAGGTAACTTTTTTTTGAGGTGAAGGTATAAGCGTATTTTTTATATATTAGCTAAAAATTAAAAACTTATGGAAGACAACAACTTATCAAATCAAGCCCCCAATCAAGGGCAAAATGTGAATCAACAATTTAATAATCAATTTGGGCAAATGCCTGTTCCGAATTCAACGGCAGTTTTAGTATTAGGAATTTTATCTATAGTTGGTTGTTTTTGTTACTCATTTCCAGGGCTAATAATGGGTATAATTGCATTAGTTCTTGCTAAAAAAGGAAACGACGCTTACATAAAAAATCCTAGTTCATTTACTATTTCATCATATAGTAATTTAAAGGCTGGGAAGGTGTGTGCGATTATTGGAACTATTTTAGCTGCAATAGGATTTCTTATTTTCTTAGTCTATTTATTGATGTTTGGTTTAGCAGCTTTTTCCATGTTAGGAAGCGGTAGATTTCATTAAATAATTTTTTAAAATTTCAAAAAATGCCTTTGAAAATTTCAAAGGCATTTTTATTTTAAACGCATGATTGATTGGCTCGAACATCATTTATTAACTTGTCCCATCAAATCCAATTTTGGGTTAGATTGCCCAGGCTGTGGTTCTCAACGTGCCTTTATTTCCTTATTAAAAGGAAATTTAATAGAATCCTTAAACTATCATGCGGCATTAATTCCATTTATGATTACCATCGCCGTTCTAATTCTTCAATTGATTAAAAAGTACGATAATGGCGGTAAATGGGTAATGTGGTGTTTTATTGTTACGAGTGGAATTACGCTTATTCAATACATCACTAAGCAAGTAATGTTGTTTTATTAAAGGACATCTCTATTAAATAGAAAGAAGGATTTCACTATTTTTTTTAAATTTACAAATACAACCATTTTATTCTGAAACATACGCCTCATATTCTTTTTATTTGTTCGTGGTATCCCCATTTAGATAATCCTACCAATGGTATTTTTATTAAACGTCATGCGGAATGCGTTGCGATAACCAATAAGGTAACGGTTGTGTTTGCAAAGTCAAGTTCGTTAGTATCAAAAGAAACAGTAACGATTACGGAAACAGGCAATCTCACGGAAGTGATTTTATTGTATCCTAAAATTTCATCGGTTATTCCGATTGTTAAAGAGTTTAAAAAATTAAATGCCTATAGTAAGTATTTATTAAAATGCGTTAAAATTGCTCAACAAAAACGAGTCATTGATATCATTCATTTGAATGCTATTTTTCCTGCCTGCATACCTACATTGCAATTGATTAAAATATTAAAATGCCCTTTGTTTATTACAGAACATTGGACAGGGTATTCCCCTGAAGACGGCAGTTATCGAGGCTTCATCATGAAATATTTTACTAAGAAAATTATTTCTAAAGCACACACTATCATTACCGTGAGCAATTATTTAACTCGTATGATGCAACGTCACAACCTGCAAGGTAATTATCAAGTGATGCCAAATGTGATTGATACAGAATTATTTTCTCCCAATGGTATAAATAAACAAGAGTCGACACAGTTTATTCATATATCCTCATTAGATGAAGCACAAAAAAATGTATCAGGTATTCTTTCGGCTTTTGCATCAGCGCTTAAAGCTAATGCCAATCTGCATTTAAGCATTGTAGGCGAAGCGCCTAATAAAGCTGATTTACAAGCATTAGCGAAACAATTAGGAGTGAACGCGCATGTTACGTTTTTAGGTTGTTTAATGGGAACTGATTTAACGCAAGCTATTAATAAGCATGATGCTTTAGTGATGTTTAGTAATTACGAAACATTTTGCCTGGTAATTCCGGAATGCTTTGCTTGCGGAAAGCCAGTCATCACAAGTCATGCAGGCGGCATTGCTGATTACATGAGACCAGAATTAGGCATTACTATTGACCCCAAAAACGAGACTCAATTAACGGAATCCTTTCTTACATTTGCCCAAACAAAACAACAATATAACTCCGCATTAATCAGAGAATTTGCAGTAACACATTTTAGTAAACACGTGATTAATCAAAAACTAACTACTTTATATCAATTAGCGCTTGCTTAAAAAAATCACACATACTCTGTTTTCCAAAGGTAGCACGGCTTTCATCAATTTTGCTATTTTATTAATTACGTCTAAAGTTTTGGGTGGAGAAATCCGTGGAGAGATTACCTTGTTTGTTTTAAATATCGCTATCATTCAAATTGTCAACGAAATTTATACAGGCTACACCTTAG
>JAYVDU010000187.1:0-1551 GCA_043749245.1 Bacteroidota bacterium
AATAGGCAAGCGCTTGGGATATGGCGCTAGTTCTGGTACTGACGAGGAATTGTATGTGTAGTTTTTTATAATAGCTCAGGCTTCAATTTATAGGAAAAATCCGACCAGTTATGCTCTATAGTTAACCACTTACCAAGTACTGTACTATTTGTAATTATTAAATACTATCTTTAGCATATATCATTCCGTTTAATTTAATTCAACTCTTATGAAAAAATTATTACCATTCCTTATGTTTTCTTTACCAGTGTTATTGGCAAATGCGCAAACAATGACTGGTACTGTGCTAACCCAGCCTTGTAATAATAATGGTTCTATAGGCGTAACCGTAACGGGGCTTACGCCACCAATTAATTATACGTATAAAAATTTGGCCATTTTTTATAGCCCAATTGTACACAATAATATATTATCGTCGTCAGATATAGTATCCGGATTGGCAGCAAATCAATTAACTTACAGTAACGCTAATACATGGACAGTAACAGCTACTGATGGAACTAATACGGCTGTTTGTGTTGTTACACTTACACCGGCGTTTACAAATTCAATTACCGTAGCAACCAATGCATCGTGCCCTGCTATGGGCACTTTACAAGCCACAGGCTTTATAGGTGGAACTGCTCCTTATGCATGTTTATGGACGGAATTATCAACCACCCAAACTTATACAGCAAATCCAGCGCTAGTCCCACAAGGTACCTATTCATTAGTTGTAACAGATGGGGCAGGATGTTCGGTAAATTCTGTTAGTGATTCATCTGGTATAAATGTATATATATATACGCCAATTATGCTTACATTTACTGGAACACCTGCCAACTGCACAAATGGGACTGCTTCAGTAGCGGCTTTTTATGGTACATCGCCTTATACCTATTTATGGAGTAATGGAGCCACAACTCCTAGTATTGGTGGTTTAACTCAAGGGCATTATGATTGTTTAATTACTGATGCTGTAGGGTGTCAACAAGCATCACATGGTATTGCAGGTGCTGGTTTTTATGGTTATGACGTGTCTCAAACTACAACTATAAATTTTAATACAAGTATTACTAATGCTACATGTTTACAGTCCAATGGAAGTATATTGGGTTTTGCAAGCGGTGGAACATCTCCTTATACTTTTTTATGGAGTAATGGATCTAATTCTTCTAATATATCTAATCTTTTAGGTGGAAATTATTCCGTACAAATAACTGATGCAAGTGGGTGCACAAAAGTAAATCCCGTAAATATAAGTGCTACAACACCCATTTCAGTTACATACGCGGCTTCGCCAAGTTCTTGCACAGCTCCAACAGGTTCGGCAACGATAACTGCTACCGGTGGTTTAGCGCCATATACTATTGTTTGGAATACCTATCCTACTTCAGTAATGGGCAATGTAATTTCTAATAAATCAAGTGGTGTCTATCCTTTTACAATAACGGATGCTAATGGTTGTATTCGAACAGGCTCAGGTGTGCCGTGAAACAATAATAGTTGTAGGTTATTGTATGTTGTATAAAAGATGGTAGTAGGTCTGCCAGTGTCGCTGTGCAAGCGGAG
>JAYVDU010000188.1:0-1550 GCA_043749245.1 Bacteroidota bacterium
TAGCTCCAGTAATAAATATTGTTTTCATCCTGCCTATTTTTAGTAAATTAGTAGTTGTTTGAAGTTTAAAATCTTATAATAATTATACTCCTATTGCTATTTCAAGCATATTGATTTTGTGTATTTAGCTTAATGAGTATTAACTAAATATTTTTTGCCTGTTTATTCATACACCAACATGAATATAATTATCAATTATTTGAAGCCTATTTTAAGGCTTTATTGTTTTGTCTTTTAACAAAGTGCCTTCTGAAGAATAAAAAAGATGATGCTTTTCTTTCCCATTTTCTACTTCCACTCTATATACTTTCATTTTATCCAAATCAGTATCTCTGAAAATCTCTTCTTTATCTTTAGATATTTTCCAGGTACTATACTCACCTTTACTAATGGCTGATGTTACTGATACTGGAAGATCAGAAGTTATTTTTTTATGAGAAGCTATTTTTTTACCTTCTTTTGAATAGATAATTTTGTGTGGTACTTTATCTTTCGTAAACTCAACTATATAATATTCTGGATTTTCATATTCAAACAAATATGGATTGTAGCCATACCAATCATTTTGGTAGTCAAATTCAGGGTAACCGTACCAATTTTCGTAGGTTGTAGCTGATAATGGAAATTCTTTATAGTAAGTTTCAGTTACCCCGGCAGGCACTTTGGTTTTGGCAATTTTTGCAGGTTTTTTACCACAAGATTCTGTTGTTTTTACAGTTGTTTGACCATAAGTGCTAAAGTTAGCCGATAATACCATTAGGCATACTGCTAATATTTTAATTGTTTTAGTTTTCATATTTGTAATTATTATTTTAAGTTTAAAAAAACGAGAGGAATTTCCTCTCGTTCTATAATTAGATTTAGTCAATTAATGCGTAATCATACTCTACCTCTAGTTCATTATCAACTGTCCAAATGCCAGGAGTATTCCAAGCAATTCGTCCGGCTTCATCTTTCTGATACCAAGAACTTACAGTACCCGATAATGTAACTTTAGTTCCAGAAACTGAAACATCAATATCTTGTGTATTAATAGACCAGTTGCGGCTTAAAGCATCTTCTACTTTTGTTTTCTCAATTTTATCATGAGACTCTGGTTTAATTGTAATTTTATTTGAAACACCAGTTACGCCTAATAAATTTTTAACTGCGTTTTTAACAGCTTCTTTTTGAAAATTCCAAGTTAATTCTCCTTCTAAAGTAATCCAGCCTTTTTCAACTTTTACTTTTACTTTATCGGCAGGAACTTCCCAATTCCATTTGATAGCATTTAAAACTTCAGTAGCAATTTCATTGTCATCTTTTTTAGCCCAATCAGTGCCAAATTTAATTTCAAGTTTTTCCACTACTGCTTTCACGCCTGCTACGTTTTTAGCAGCCATTTCTGCTTCCGATTTTTTAGCATAACTATTTACAACTCCTGTTAATGTTATTACGCCATCTTTTGCTGTTACTCCAACTTCTGCTGCATTCAACAACGGCTCCCATTTGATAGCGTTTTGAACGTCTTTTTGTAATTCTTCGTTAGTTTTCATTTTTTTATTTTTTAT
>JAYVDU010000189.1:0-16152 GCA_043749245.1 Bacteroidota bacterium
ATTACAAGAATTAGCAGACTCTATTACACAACACGGCATCATTCAACCCATCACTGTTCGTAAACTAGGTTATGATAAATACCAATTGATTTCAGGTGAACGTCGTTTCAGAGCTTCTCAAATTGCACAATTAGTGGAGATACCAGCATACATTCGTGTAGCCAACGATCAGGCTATGCTTGAAATGGGATTGATTGAAAACATACAACGTGAAGATTTAGATCCTATTGAAATATCATTAAGCTACAAACGCTTGATAGACGAGTGTAATATCACACAGGAACAATTAGGAGAAAAAGTAAATAAACAACGTAGTACCGTTACCAATTTTTTGCGTTTGTTAAAATTACCTGCTGTTATTCAAAAAGCAGTTCGTGATAAGGACATATCCATGGGTCACGCTCGTGCCCTATTAAGCGTAGAAAACGAAGATAAACAATTAGCGATTTTTGCAATGGCTCTCGAAAACGAGCTATCAGTGCGTCAATTAGAAGAAATGGCTCGTGGAGAGAAATTAAATTTCAAACCAAAAACAACTCGTGTAGAAAAACCATTAACCATTGAAGACAAGCAAATAGCCAAAAAATTAGAGAAACTATTTAATAAATCTTATGCCTTCAAACGTTCTCCAAAAGGCACTGGTACGATCTCTTTAAGCTTTAGTAACGATACAGAATTACAACACATCTTATCTTTTTTTGACATTAATTAACTTACCACTAATCACAGAAAATGCCTCCGTTCATTTTTTGTGATTATTTTTAGCTTGTTGAAAAAATCTATCACACATATTTTAGTTTTGTTAATGCTTTTTACAGGCTGTGTTCATGCACAACAGCAAGACACTACAGCTGTTAAACAATCCAAAGAAGTAAAAAAAGCCATATACGGTTCAGCACGAAAAGCAGCCATTATGAGTGCTTGTCTTCCAGGTTTAGGGCAAGTATACAATGGCAAAAAAGCGTTTTGGAAAGTCCCCCTTATTTATGCGGCACTTGGGGGCATTGGCTATTGGGGTATTAACAATCATATTCAATACAAGTATTATAGTACTAATTTAGCAGCGATTTATGATGACGATCCTAATACAATAAACACGTCAGGCTATTCGTCGGACCAATTGGTTACTGAAAAAAAATATTACAAAAAATACCGAGATATTGCCATCATGGTTGGCGCCTTAGTTTACATCATTAACATCATTGATGCTAATGTAGAGGCGCATCTCAAAACCTTTGATATTAGTGATGACTTGAGCCTTCAATTAAAACCTTATGGGAATTTAGATTACAACTCAAATTTACAAACAGGATTAACGTTGAAACTAAGATTTAAGTAAATGATCTCCCGCTAATTTCACAGATGTGTGCAGAATAACTAAAAATAATTAAATAAAGCTCCGTGCCTCAGTGGTAAAATAAAGAAAACAAACAAATGAAAATAGCACTCTTAGGATATGGTAAAATGGGCAAGGAAATAGAAGCCATTGCTTTGCAACGCCATCACACCATTGTATTAAAAGTAGGTGAAACAAACGCTGCCTCTATAACTAAAGCCGATTTACAACAAGCAGATGTTGCTATAGAATTTAGCACCCCACACACGGTGATATCAAATATCAAAAAATGTATAGATGCGCAATTACCTATTGTTATTGGCACTACAGGCTGGTACGATTCGTTTAAAGACATAGAGAACGAGTGCCAACAAAAAAACGGAACCTTATTTCATTCCACTAATTTTAGTTTAGGAGTCAATATTTTTATGAAAGTAAATAGCTATTTAGCAGAACTGATGAATAAATATGCTAATTACGATGTGAGTATGGAAGAGATTCATCACATTCATAAATTAGACAAGCCTTCGGGAACGGCTATTAGCCTAGCGAATCAGGTACTCGATAAAATAGAACGTAAAAAAAACTGGAGTATCACACACACGGACTCTGAAACCTTATTTATTAAAGATGTAAGAGAAGGCGAAGTGCCAGGGACGCACATCATTAAATATACCTCAGCAGTAGATGATATTGAAATTATGCACAAAGCGCATAATCGCCAAGGCTTTGCGTTAGGTGCCATCATAGCTGCTGAATATATTTATAACAAAAAAGGTATATTTACCATGAATGATTTAATGTAAAATAAAACTTAAAAATAACTCATCACTTATAACTCATAATTCATAACTAAATAAACATGGGCAACATCATTTTTTTAATACTCGTTTTAATTTCCTTTGTAGGCTTATATAAAATATTTGAAAAAGCAGGACTTCCAGCTTGGAAAGCATTAATTCCCGTGTATAATTTTTGGTTAGTAGGCGGCATCATCAATCGACCTAAATGGTGGGGATTAATAATGATTGTGCCTGGCGTAAACCTCATCATGTTTGGCGTGTATGGCTTTCATTTAGCACGTGCTTTCAAAAAACGCACGACTAACGATTTAGTATATGCCGCCCTAATGCCATATCTCTATTTTGCGTACTTAGGTTTTAATAAAGACATTAAATTTTTTGGAGTATCAGATATTAAATCTGAATCATCCTTTGTAAAAAATTGGTTAGACCCTATTATTTTTGCTGTAGTAGCGGCTTCCATCATTCGTGGATTTTTCTTCGAAGCATTTACCATCCCTACTTCATCACTCGAAAAATCATTAATGGTTGGCGATTTTTTATTCGTTAATAAAGTATGCTATGGAGCAAAGGTTCCTCAAACACCTATTGCATTCCCTTTCGCGCATCATACACTTCCATTTTCAACATCTAAAAAATCTTATGTAGAGTGGATTAAAATTCCTTATCTGCGTTTGCCGGGTTATTCAAAACCTAAAAATGGCGAAATCATTGTGTTTAATTATCCTGATGGAGATACCGTTGCTGTTGGTTTTCAGGACATGAGCTACTACCAATTAGCACGATCTATTGGATATTCAAATATTAAAAACTCTAAATTTAGACCTGATTTTGCTCCAGATAGAAAAGTTGGCGAAATTATTGCTCGCCCTGTTGATAAACGCGAACACTATGTAAAACGCTGTGTCGCTATCCCAGGAAACAAATTAGAAATAAAAAATGGCGAATTATTTATTGATGATAAATTAAGTTCTATGCCTAAAGAGGCACAACATCATTATTTTGTGAAATGTAAAAGCTCCCTATTTACAGTTGAAATGCTTGATAATTTAGATATATATTATGATGAAGCCTTCCAAATTACATTTTATCAGGAAACAATAAGAGATAGTTCTATGCTGTATTCATCTGCTGACAATCAACCTCACCATACTGTTAAAGAGTTTTTTGCAGAATATAAATCGACATTACTCTCTAAAGATACATTTTTATACAGCCTTAATTTAACGCAAGAAAAAGCTGAGAAAATAAAAACTTTTCATGACGTTTATTCTGTAAAAAAAGAAGTGAAACCAAAAGGAATACTAGAGCCTTCTATTTTTCCTCATAACCCAAGTTATGCTTGGAATAATGACAACTTCGGGCCATTTACCTTACCAAGTGAAGGTATGACTGTAAAAATAGATACAGGAAATATTTGCCTTTACGAAAAAATGTTAAGCACCTACGATGATGGCATTCATCACATCACCAAATCAGGCGCTCAAGTTTTATATGACGGTACGCCAATTACATCTTATACCTTCAAACAAGGCTATTACTGGATGATGGGAGATAATCGTCATAACTCAGCTGATAGTCGTAGTTGGGGAGTTGTTCCTTTTGATCATATTGTTGGCCGTCCAGTATTTGTATGGTTTAGTATGAAAGACCCAGCTAAAAATCCTATCAGTGGTAAGTCTATTGTAGGTTCCTTAACTAAAAATTCTCATGATGGTAAATTCCGTTGGGAACGCTTCATGTGTTATGTAGGTCCGGACGGGCTTGTATCATGGAAAATTCCAGTAGCAATTTTTATTATACTTGCATTTGGCTATAATTACTGGAGCAAAAAACGCAGAGAAAAAGCTGAGAAAAAGAAGTAAATAGCTTCTTTTTCTGTGTAGTTTTTTTGAGGTATATTTCTATATTATTAGTAAATAAATAGTATTTTAGGCAACTATTAAAAACACTAAAATCTTACTGAGTATTTATGGAACAAGCTATCGAACAAAAAACAGGTCATCCTAAAGGTTTATGGGTATTATTTGGAACTGAAATGTGGGAACGTTTCAATTTCTATGGAATGCGTGCAATTCTAACCTTATTTATGGTTAATTCTTTAATGATGAAGGAAGCTGATTCTTCCTTGATTTATGGTGGGTTTTTAGGTTTATGCTATCTAACTCCTATGTTAGGTGGTTTTGTTTCTGATCGTTTTTTTGGAAATAGAAATTGTATTTTGTTAGGAGGCATCATGATGGCCATTGGTCAATTGGTTTTATTTGGAAGTGCTTCTGTGTTTGCTTCAAATTTAGAATTAGCAAAAACCTTATTATGGGTTGCCTTGGGTATTATTATTTTTGGTAATGGTTTCTTTAAACCAAACATTTCAAGTATGGTGGGTAGTTTATATCCTAAACAAGAAAAATCTAAGTTAGACACTGCGTTTACTATATTTTATATGGGTATCAATTTGGGAGCATTTTTAGGGCAATTAATATGTCCATTATTAGGAGACGTAAGAGACTCTGGTGGTGTAAGAGATATACACGCTTTTAAATGGGGATTCCTTGCCGCTTCTTTAGCAATGTTAATTGGATCAGCCGTATTTTATTTTTTAAAAAACAAATACGTTGTTACTCCAGATGGTAAGCCTTTAGGTGGTTTACCGAAACATAATGACGCTTCGCATTATGAAGAAGGCGAAGCACAAAAAGCAGAATTTTCGCCATTATCATTACTGATAGCTGCTATCGCTTTTGTTATTTTATTTTTTGTCTTTAGATATTTATTAGCTGGCACCAATCCTGTTAAAACTATAATCTACCCAATTATTTATGCTCTAGGTTTAACATTAGCTGGGTTAATCATATCGGATAAATCCTTAACTAAAGTTGAACTTCAACGAATTTTAGTAATTTATATTGTAGGATTTTTCATCATCTTTTTTTGGGCAGCATTTGAACAGGCAGGCTCATCATTAACGTTTATTGCGGATAACCAAACCGATAGACATATATTTGGATGGGATATGCCACCAAGTATGGTTCAAATTTTTAATGGTGTATTTGTGTTCGGTTTCGCATTTCCTTTTAGCATATTATGGGATAAGTTAAGAGCAAAAGGAAAAGAGCCTTTGTCTACTGTAAAACAAGCTATAGGATTAGCTCTTATTGCAGTAAGTTACTTTATTATTGCACATAATGTAAAAGACCTAGGTAACAGTGGGTTATTAGGCATACAATGGTTAATCCTATTGTATTTAATACAAACATTTGCTGAACTTTGTTTATCACCAATAGGTTTATCGTTAGTTGGAAAATTATCTCCTAAACGTTTTGCATCTTTATTATTTGGAGTTTTCTTTTTATCAAATGCTGCAGGTTATGCCTTAGCGGGGTCTTTAGGGGCACTCATTCCCGCTACTGGCGATAAATTTAAAAAAGCACAGGAATTAGGAATCGATTTACAAGCTATTTTAAACAAAGTTATCACACCAACTGCCGAGCAAGTAAAACTATTAGATGAAAATAATATCAGTGTTTCTAATCCAGTTTTTGTAGGGATGGAAATTCATAATTTATTTGAATTCTTTATGGTGTTTGTAGTATTAACAGGTATTGCTGCTATTATATTATTTGCATTAACGCCAGTATTAAAAAAATTAATGAATGGCGTTAAATAAAAAACGTTTAATAACTAAAAAACTAATCCTATAAGGTTCTTAAAACTTTATAGGATTTTTTATAAAAGATAAATGATATGCAACAAGATTTAACAATCGACGAAATACAAAACTTTAAAGGCAAATACCCCAAACAATTGTGGTACTTATTTTTTAGTGAGATGTGGGAACGCTTTAGCTTCTATGGTATGCGTGGAATGCTTGTTATTTTTATGGTTGAGGAATTACTCAAAAATAAAGTAGAAGCAAATTTACAATATGGTGCCACACAAGCCTTTGTATATGCGTTTACGTTTATTGGTGGCTTGTTAGCCGATAAGATTTTGGGGCTTCGTAAATCCTTATTTTGGGGCGGAATGTTAATGATTGTTGGCAGTATAATCTTAGCCATAAATCCCAAAGAGTTTTTCTTTTTAGGAATTAGTTTTAATATTATTGGCACAGGCTTTTTTAAACCAACCATTTCAACCATTGTCGGTAATTTATATAAACCAGGCGATCATCGAACAGATGCAGGCTTCTCCTTATTTTATGCGGGTGTAAATTTGGGAGCCTTGCTCGGCGGTTTTTTGTGTATTGGTATTGGCAAAAGAACATTATTTGAAAATATGATTCCATTAGGAATGGAGTGGAATGTGGCATTTGGCTTAGCCGCTATTGTTATGGTTATAAGTTTAGTAACCTTTGTGTGGACTCAAAAAAGCTTAGGTAGTATTGGTATTTCTCCATTACCACATATAGAAACTACTAAACGAAAAGCGCTTGAATATGCTACTTATATTGGGTCGTTGGCTATCATCCCAGTCATTATTTTATTGGTGTCTAACTCTCAATACACCGATATATTTATGTTTATTGTTGGCCCTTGTTCTTTATTATATTTATTCTATGAAATGAGAAATTTTTCGTTAACCGAAAATAAAAAACTCATTGCTGCATTAATATTTATTTTATTCTCTATTTTTTTCTGGGCATTTTTTGAACAAAGCGGTGGTTCATTAAGTTTATTTGCCGATAACAATTTGAGTAATTCAATTGTTGGTTTGACTTTAGACCCCAATAGTGTAAACAATTCAGCTAATTCCTTATTTGTTATCATATTCGCTGCTTTACTAGGATTGCTGTGGGTTTGGATGAATTCCAAAAAAATAGAACCTAATACAATTGTGAAATTTGGAATTGCCTTTTTATTTTTAGCAGGAGGTTTTTATGTATTTTATTATACCAAATTCTTTGCTGATGCAAACGGCATCACTTCCCTTAACGTCTTTACATTTGGATGGTTTATCATCACCTTTGGCGAATTATGTTTATCTCCCATCGGTATGTCTATCATGACAAAATTATCACCTCAAAAAACACAGGCCGTATTAATGGGTATGTGGTTTTTGGCGAGTGCTTATGGACAATATTTTGCGGGACTGCTAGGAGCCAATATCGCGCAAGCATCTGAAAATGCGACTAACTTAGAACAATTAACTATTTATGCAGATGGATATAAACAATTAGCTATTTATGCTTTAATTGCCGGTATTTTGCTCATTTTAATATCTCCTTTAGTAAAAAAACTAATGGGAGGCATAAAATAGCCTTTTAACAATTTACGGCATAAATTTTGAATATCTGCAAAATGATGTTTAATTGGAAAGATATATCAATGGCTGGAATAATCAGTTTGGCTATTGTATTTTATACCAGTAAAAAAAGTACGCTTCAAGCATCAATTTATTCTCCCGAAAACAAAGCCAGTAACTACATCAATCCAAACCAAACATCTTTTGAATTAGTTTCTGAAAACACGTATAACGAGTTTCATGACAATTCCCCCGTAAACTAGATCACTTTTGATGAAGCATATAAAAAATGTAAAAAAAATCCTCGTCCCATCATCATCGATATTTATACAACCTGGTGCGGTCCTTGTAAATTAATGAGTGCGCAAACCTTCAACAATCCGCAAATAGCAAAATACATCAACGACCATTATTACGCCGTAAAATTTGATGCCGAATGTAAAGACTCTGTAAAATTTGACAAATATGTTTTTGTGAGTTCTGATAATACTAATCCAAAAGCACCACATCAGTTTGCTGCCTCTATATTAAATAATCAATTAGCCTATCCTTCTATCGTGTTTCTTAACAATCAAATTCAGCGTTTGGATATTATAAAGGGCTTTATGAATGCCTCTGCTTTTGAACCAATATTAACCTATTATGGTTCTGGCGATTTCCAAAAAACAAAATGGGAAGATTATCAAAAAGTATTTAAAGGCACAATTAAGTAGTTACTGTTTATGACTTTCTATCTTCCCTTAGTTTCAAATTATTTCTATCAGTAACTTTATAAAATGAAACTGCTCGTTTACTTTTTATGTCTTTCAAATATTATTTTCTCGCAATCTATTTGTGATTTAAAAACCAGATTTAATACGTATCTTAATTTTAATGGCTCATTAAATCAATGTGTTTCTTTTACCGAAAATTCAGTGGTAATAAAAAGTGCTGGAAAGGCTGAATATACTGTATACGAAGGTGAACAGGAAATTTTAACAGCCTTATTGAAAACTAAAAAACCATCAGAATTTATACTCTTATATCATTGGAAAAAAAATAATCGTTTATCAAAAAAACAAATCGATAGTTTAACAAAAACAATTAGCCAGGTCACGTATCTATCATCAACTTCATTACAAGGAAAGCGAATAGCGATAGATCCAGGTCATTTTGCAGGAAATATAACCGATGCGAGAGTTGAACAAAAATTTATTGATTTCTCTCCGTCATCTTCCAATTTATTAAAAGACACCGTTCGTTTTAATGAAGGCACATTAACCTATCAAACAGCAGTCATCTTAAAGCATAAGCTCGAAGAACAGGGAGCTATTGTTATGGTTACACGTCCACAACAAAATTACACATCCTTTCAAATCACTTATGATACATGGTTCGTGAAACACAAAAAAATAGTGTTAGATAGTTTAGTAAAAGTAAATGGAATGGATACTAAACGTTATTCTGTATTAATGAAACTACCGAAACAAAAATTATTTTGGGAATTTTTCAGAGATTTTGAGTTAGGTGAAAGAGCCAGATTAATCAATGACTTTAAGCCGGATGCAACCGTAATTATACATTATAACGTGGATGAAAAAAATACAGATTGGAAAAATCCCACCACTAAAAATTACACCATGACGTTTATTGGTGGTGGAATGACAGCTGATAATTTCTCCAAGACTATTAATAAAATTCATTTTTTAAGATTGTTATTATCTGATCAATTAAATCAATCTGAAAAATTAGCATCCCTAACAGTCAATCAATTTAATAAAGAGTTACATATACCTATTGCGCAAAAAACTGACGCTGATTATTTAAGAGATAATTGCCTTAAAACGCCCAGTCCTGGGGTGTTTTGTAGGAACTTAGCTTTATGCCGAATGATAAATTCACCCTTAGTGTATGGTGAAGCTTTGTATCAAGATAATATTAAAGAATGTAATCAATTATGTAAAAATGATTACGAAATAAATAACCAAAAAGTACCTAAGCGCATTCACGAAACCGCTATGTGTTATTACCAAGCGTTATTAGAATATTTTAGTAAACCATAAAAAAAAGCCGAATTCTATTATTTAAGAATTCAGCTTTTTTGAAATTTAAATTAGAAAACTAAATTTTTTCTAAAGTTTTATCTTTGTATTTTTTAATTTGTGTTTTTAAAGCTTCGCAGGTTAAATCCACAGCTTCTTCAAAGGATGCGGCTTGTTTCTTAGAGAATAGCTCATTTCCCTTGGCTAGAAGTTTTATTTCAACTAATTTATTTTCACTCGTTGATGATTTATCCAGGCGCATAATAATATCGCAAGAAATAATTCCTTCGTAATAGGTTGTAAGTTTGTTTACTTTTTCAGTTGCAAAATCAAGTAATTTTTTGTCTGCATCAAAGTGTACTGATTGAATGTTCGTTGTCATAATTAATCCTCCTTGTTTTTGTTGTGTTAGTTAATAATTAATTTAGTTAGTTAGTAGTTAGTAGTTAAGAATCACCCCTTGGATGGGCTTGTTGGTATGATTTTTTTAATTTATCGATTGTGTTATGTGTGTAAACTTGAGTGGCCGTTAAATTTGCATGACCTAATAAATCTTTCACGGCATTAATATCGGCGCCATTATTTAATAAATGCGTGGCAAAACTGTGTCGTAAAACATGCGGACTTTTCTTTTGTATGGTTGTAATTTGAGAGAGGTACTTGTTCACAGTTTTGTAAACCGATTGCTCGCTGAGTGTATGTCCTTTCTCGTTAACCAACAACATAGGATTTGATAAGTTTAGTTCTTGTTTTACTTGTAAATAGCTTTCAAGGTTACGTTTTAACGCTAAAGAAATTGGAATTATTCTTTCTTTGTTTCTTTTTCCTAAAACTTTAATGGTTGAATTGAATAAATCCGTATCAATTTCTGTTAAATGGGTCAACTCCGAACGCCTTATTCCTGTTTGGTAAAACAGATCCAAAATCAATTTATCTCTGATGCCATTAAAGCCTTCTTCAAATTCAATATTTGTAAATAAATCCTCAAGTTGGCGTTCAGTAATAAAAACGGGTAAACGCTTAGGGGTTTTTGGCGCCGTAATTTTCGACATGGGATTTACCAAAACAAGTTGTTGTTTCTGTAAAAACTTAAAAAAAGATTTAAGAGTTGATAATTTCCGAGTCACGCTTCGGGGTTCAATTTTATGCTCTAATAAGTAAGCAATCCAACGCCTAATGTGTTGGTAGTTTATTTCTTCGATAGGTATTATCTCTTTATCCGGGAATAAAAACTGATTAAACTGCGATAAATCGTTTTGGTAAGAAGTGCGTGTGTGAACAGAATACCTTTTTTCAGTACTTATATAATCAAGAAAAGCTTGTATGTGGGTATCAAACATAAAAAACCTAAGGGTGTAACGAATTTAGTTGTTAAATTCGAAATACCCTTAGGTTAATCGTTAATTTTTATAAAAAAACTGAATTATTCAGCTAATCCTAACTGCATTTTTTGCTTGTAAACAGCTTTAATGCGAGTTTGTCTGTTAGTGATTGATGGTTTTTCGAAGTTTTTACGTACACGTAGTTGCTTTACAACACCTGTTTTTTCAAATTTCTTCTTAAACTTTTTTAAAGCTTTTTCAATGCTTTCTCCTTCTTTTACGGCTACTATTAACATTATATTTTTTGTATTAATTTTTAATTTGGGTTGCAAATATAGAGTCTTATCCAATAAAATCCAAATATTAATAACAATTAATTGTTTATTTTAATTGAAAATAGAGGATAAAGGTAAAATAATGCTTTTCGGGCTAAATTAAGGTTTATAACAACTAGTAGTTCTGATGTAATGGTATAGTGCTAAAGATGGTATTTTACTGCAATGATCCAAAAAAAAGATACGTACTGAAATATACTGTAAACCTTGAAAAATAAACTAAACAGTTGTTAAAAGTAATTGTTGTTCAATTTGTAAAGTATGATTGATACTTTATATTTGTTTGATTTTTGAAGTATAGTTATTCCATATTTTTATTACTATTCCTGAATATTGTTTATGGGCAATCCGACCATAAACTACATCTATTTAAAACAACCGAAAAAATAAAAATAGATGGCATACTTGATGAGCCTGTATGGAAAACTTGTGAACCAGCTGGTGATTTTTGGCAGAACTTCCCCTATGATACTTGCTTAGCCAAAACAAAAACTGTTGCTTACGTTACCTATAACGAAACCTCTATTTTTATTGCCGCCATCTGTTATGATTCGTTACCGGGAAATTATGTGATACAATCTTTGAAAAGAGATTTTTCTTATCCTGTAAGTGATGCCTTCGTCGTAACATTAGATCCTTTTTCGGATGGACAAAATGGCTTTAGTTTTGGTGTAAATCCTTATGGTGTGCAGCGTGAAGGATTAATTGCTCAAGGTGGCTTACAGGGCGTTACAACCATTTGGGACAATAAATGGATATCCGAAGTAAAACGCAATGGAACAAATTGGACAGTAGAGATGGAGATACCCTTTAAATCTCTTCGATACAAGGCAGACTTAACGCAATGGAAAATAAATTTTGCACGGAATGATTTAAAGAGAAACGAAAATTCAACATTTTGTAAAGTTCCTCGTCAATATAATATTGCATCATTAGCTTTTACTAATGAGTTACACTGGGAAACAGCACCTAAAAAAGCTGGTCCAAATGTATCTATTATCCCTTATGCTATAGGTAAAATCGGTAAAGATTATGTAGCAGGCACCAATACAACTTACGAGGGAAACATTGGAGCAGATGCTAAAATAGCTGTATCATCCGCTTTAAATTTAGACTTAACCATTAACCCTGATTTTTCGCAAGTAGAAGTAGATCGACAAATAACTAACCTCACAAGGTTTAGTTTATTTTTTCCAGAGCAACGCCAGTTTTTTACAGAAAACAGTGATTTGTTTGCGAGTTTTGGATTTAGTCAAATGCGTCCATTCTTTTCTCGTCGTATCGGATTAAGTAATGGCTCTGCTATACCAATTATTGCTGGTGCTCGCTTGAGCGGAAAGCCTAGTAAAAACTGGCGTATTGGAGTTATGGATATTCAAACAGCTAAAGCAAAAATAAATAATAGCGATGTGTTTTCTCAAAATTATTTTGTTGGAGCTATACAACGTAATGTATTTAAACGCTCCAATGTAGCCATGATATTTGTGAACCGGCAACAGTTTGATACCAGCAAATATTCAGTAACAAATTATAACAGAGTGTTAGGGTTGGATTATAATTTAGCAAGTGCCGATAATAAGTGGAATGGAAAAATATTTTTTCATCATTCACTTTCTAATGCAAATAATAATAATGCGTTTGCTCATGCGAGTTGGATTAATTACGCGTCACAAAAAATAAATATCCATTGGAATCATGAGTATATGGATAAAAATTATAATGCCGAAACAGGCTTTACGCCTCATGTATTTCAAAAAGATTACTCCACTAATACAATTACTAAAAACACCTATTGGCGCCTGGAACCAAGCATTGCCTATTTTTTCTATCCAAAAAATTCGATCATCAACAAAATGGGTCCAAGTATTTATATGGATTATTATGCGAATAAAAATCTTACAACAACAGATCTATTATTACAAGGAGGTTATGATATTTATTTCACAAGCTCTGCCAGCATCTCTTTTGATTATCGTAACTTTTATACAAAATTAATTTACCCTACCGATGTTACATTTTCCGGAATTCCAATCTTTTTAAATGATAAATATAGATATCAAGACGTTGTTTTTTCTTTCAAAACAAATCAACGTAAAACCCTTAATGCAGGCGCAGGCGTTAGCTATGGAAGTTATTTTACTGGTAACAAATTATCATACAATGCGGATATTGCTTTTAGAAAACAACCTTACGGTATTTTTGCATTAAGCTACACGCACAACGAAATTGACATGCCATATTTATCTAAAAAAGTAGTATTAGATTTGATAGGCCCCCGTATAGATTTATCTTTTACGCGAAGTTTATTTTTCACAGCCTTTTTTCAGTACAATAGCCAAATTAATAATTTCAATATAAATGCCCGTTTTCAGTGGCGGTTTAAGCCTATGAGCGATATCTTTATTGTATATACAGATAATTATGTGTCAGATAACTTTAACCAAAAAAACAAAGGCTTGGTTGTGAAGTTTGTATATTGGTTGGGATTATAAAATTTCAATAAATTATAAAAGGCTTTTTCTAACTTTTATTTTTATATTTATCAATCAAAATTACATTTCAATAAAACAACTTATGGCGCTTGCAAATCTGTTTCGAAAAAAATCTGTTCATGCTACTCACTCCGAAGATGGGCATGGAACTGGCTTACATCGTGTTTTAACAGTTCGAGATTTAACTTTTTTTGGAATAGCTGCTATCATTGGCGCTGGTAGTTTTAGTAGCATTGGTTCCGCTTGCTTTTCTGGCGGACCAGCCGTTATCTTTTTATTTATTATTTGTGCTATAGCTTGCGGATTTACAGCGATGTGTTACGCTGAATTCGCCACTCGTGTTCCCGCCTCAGGT
The DNA here is from genome assembly GCA_043749245.1 of Bacteroidota bacterium. Lineage (GTDB taxonomy): Bacteria > Bacteroidota > Bacteroidia > B-17B0 > Aurantibacillaceae > UBA4416. The sequence continues at coordinate 13,906 of JAYVDU010000189.1, forward strand.
TCTGCTTATACTTATGCGTATGTATCCTTTGGCGAATTATCTGCTTGGATTATTGGCTGGGCATTGTTAATGGAATATTCAATCGGAAATATTTATGTTGCTTTTTCATGGAGTGGTTATTTCGTTAATTTAATTGAAGCGTTGGGCATTCACTTTCCTACTTGGCTTACAAATAATTATTCGGATTCACACAAAGCCTTTTTAGATGGTGTAGCTGGGAAACTAAGCGGTGCCTGGGCTTCAGCGCCTAATGTATTAGGATTAAGAATCATTTTTGATTTGCCAGCTGTGATGATTAATATTTTAGTTACCTGGTTAGTGTATGTTGGCACAAAAGAATCGCGCAATGCCAGTAACATTATGGTGATGATAAAATTGGCAATTATTTTACTCGTTATTATTGTGGGCGGAATGTATGTAGACATTGATAACTGGACTCCCTTTATGCCGAATCAGTTTAGTGGTGTTATGGCAGGGGTTTCGGGCGTATTCTTTGCATACATAGGCTTTGATGCGGTATCAACTTTAGCAGAAGAAAGTAAAAATCCTAAGCGTGATTTACCAAGAGGTATGATTTATTCACTCATTATTTGCACCGTTATTTTTATTATTCTTGCTTTAGTGTTAACAGGAATGGTTTCTTACACTGCTTTAAATGTATCAGATCCGTTAGCTGAAGTCTTTGCATTGAAGGGCATTAAATGGATGTTATTTATTGTTTCAATTGCCGCGGTAGTTGCTATGACCAGTGTGATATTAGTTTTTCAAATGGGTCAGCCACGTATATGGATGGCTATGAGTAGAGATGGATTATTGCCAAAAAAATTTTCGGAAATACATCCGAAGTACCAAACACCCGCATTTTCAACGCTTATCACCGGTTTAGTAGTTGGTATTCCTATATTTTTTGTAACACCAAAATTTGTATTGGATTTCACAAGCATAGGAACCTTATTTGCTTTTGTATTGGTTTGTGGTGGAATATTAGTATTACCAAGGAACACGGCCGCTAAAGAAAAAGGGAAATTTAAAATGCCATACATCAATGCTAAATTTATTGTGCCAGTTATTACAATAGCGTCATTGATTATCATTTATGTTAATCATGTTAGCTTAGTTAGAAATGATAATGGCTCTTACAATTACCCGATGATTGTTTTTTATATTGTATGGATTGCAATTGCGATACTTTCTTTTATAAAAAATTATTCGCTCATCCCCGTATTGGGCTTACTGTCTTGCTGTTATTTGCTTACAGGCATGGGCTGGACAAACTGGATGATGTTTTCTGTTTGGTTAGTTATAGGATTGGTAGTATACTTTATGTATGGCTATAAAAAAAGCAAGTTGAATGTGAAATAAGTATGATCACTGTTTCAAAACAAAACCAATTAATTCAAATTAAAATTGATGCTGATATCCTGAATACAAGTTCTCAGTTATTTAAGTTAGAAGCTCTAAAAAGTGCTATTATCAATCAATTACAGCAAGTGTTTAATGTTAGTGTCGAGACTTACACTATTAATTTTTCTATAACATTAAAAGTATTAAAACACGTTTACCAATGCTCTCCTAAAAAAGTACTATTTCAAATTGTTGATACTATTCCAAATAATAACGCTGCTAATGCTGATTTAAAAGGATTAAGAGTAAAGTTGAATCAAGCTTTTGTTCAAGAAATGATTGATCATAAAAACACATGGACTATTCCGCACGAAGTAGGTCATTTGTTTGGTTGGAATCATCCACATGCCAATGCAACTTTTGAAAGCATCAATTTAAATGCCCATCCTGTTGAACAATTATTAACCGAACAACAACGGCAAACAAATTTAATGAGTCAGACTTGGTACGCCCAACGTGCCAACATCCCTTTAGATAAAGCCATTCAGCTTACCCCATATCAATTAAACGTTTTATTAGAATATTATAATGTAGGATTGCTCAATAAAAATTTTCATCTCAATTATTTCTTGTTTTGGAAAAAGTTAGTGTAATACTGTTTTATTTTATATATGTACATTATACCGCTAACAAGTAGCTGAAATAATCCAGCCCAAATTACGCATAGAGCTAATGATAATTTTTTCATTGTTCAAATCGCATAAAGCTTCTCCTAGTTTATCATCTACTTAATAAAGGGAGTCATAAGTGTGATTATTAAATTCTTTTTTTATAGATATAGTCCCAAATATGTTCTGTTAAATTTAATTCGGGCGAGTAAGGCGGCAATGATAATATATATAT